>JAIRLW010000537.1 GCA_031259095.1 Planctomycetaceae bacterium
ATTGTTTTCGGCAGTAATTGTATTCAACAGTGCGGGAATTTCATGAATCATCGAATACGGTTTGGGTGAATTTTTAATTGTATCCAATTGTTCGAATGTTTTTTTGATCGATTCATTATTCCTCTCCAATGTCCGCCGATTCTGCCGCAATTCCGGTATCTTTTTTAACATAGCGTCCCAAACTGATTTTTGATACGTAAAGAAGTTGCAAACATCCCGGTATTCATTATTTAACTGCAACAAATATTCGCTTTGCTCATTAAACTTTTTAAAAAAGCGTTGTGATTCGTTTTCATTAAACCGTAACATGTTGCTGACTATTGAATTAAACTCATCAATAAAATCTTTTCCCGGATACTGACCATTGGTAACTTGAACGGTAAAATTGTTTAATTGTTCCTGAAGTTTTTTTAATTCTGCCGTTAAAAATTTATATAAATCAACTTCGCCGCTTGGTCCTGTTGCCATAAAAAGAGAACGGCCAAGGTCCCGCGCTTTTTTAAGCGTTTCAGGATTGATTGCTTTTTTCTGAACAATACCGATTCTTTGCCAGTTTTTTGTATCTTTTAAATCATTGTCTAATACTCTGCGATCAGGAATATCGCCGCCTATGATAAAATTAATTTCACGCGCAGCGTAAAGCCGCACAAACAACAACGCCGTGTCCATTTCCAACCAACCATAAGGCTGTTCCGAAAAACGACCGTAACAAACATCATACAAATTGATCTCTTTATTTTGCAATGTTGACAATTCAATATATTTTCGTACCTCTTCCAGCGCCAACGGATTATTTTCCGGCAAATTCAAATCGAGTGTTACAACATCATCCCTAAAGAGAATCGCATGAATTTCCCGTTGCGGATTCTCGTGTTTTTGCAAGAAAGACAATTTATCGTACTTATTTTCAATGAATTTATTAAATGCTTCGTCCAATGCTTTCTCCGGCGTCAATGCCTTCAAGGTCAATTTTTGACCGGCAATAAAATAATCGGCGCCGGTTAATATTTCAGTAAGTAATTTATCAATATTTTTTTTACGTAAATCGTTTTCTGATCTCAGAGTTTGTAGAATTTGACTCATTGTTTCAGGAAGGTGATTGTTACTCCTGCTGTCAATGTATTTTTTTATGCGGATATAATTTTGTAACTCACGTTCAAACTGAATATTGGAGGATAATCGTATAAGAATTTTCCCGTTGTTTTCAATACTTGCCGCAAAACATCTTGGATCGCTGTTGTATTGATCGCCGTCGTAAAACGGACTGATAATCGAAACGAGTAATGCCGCCTTTTCAATATGACGGTCAACCGGTTGTTGATCGCATAAACGATTAAATTGAAAATCTTTTTTTGTCGAAGGATGTTTATATTTCTTTCGCTCCTGAAAAATCTCATCAAAAATAATTTTTCCGGTACATTTCGACTTTTCCGTTAAAGTAACAGATATTTCCTTTATTTCACGTCTGACGTCTTGCTCTTCATTAGTGAGAAAAGAGTACACACCGTCATTAACTTTTATGAGCGATTCCCTTTCAAGCCTATCAAGACTCGCTTCAATTTGTTTCTTTAACTCCACACGATCTGCGTCAACCTGATCCAGACAAAGCGTAACTAAATTATCAATGTTGCCTCTTATCTTATCAACACGGCGAATCAAAAAAAGCACACGCAAAATATCAGCATCAAACGATTCAGGTTTGGCGACATTTTTGACATGCTCAAAAGACCGTTTGATTGGCGACTCAAGAAAATTCTCAATGGCAGGAAAAAAACGATAAAGCGGAACCAAAACGCCCACTTCATCATTCATCACAGTTTTCGCCGCAAGTTGAAACGCATCCAACAATGACCGTTCACCTTGTGCAAGATGTATCCCCGCTACTCCGGCTTGACGAATCGATTCAAAAATAAATTGTAACAATTTGAATTGATACGGCACAAAAGGATATATTTGTGCAAAATCATCTTCACTTTTAAATTCATTCCAGGTAAAGGAACAATCTTTAAACGAAAGTTGATTTTTAAGAATATCTCCTTTTTCGTGATAAAGTTGTGAGAGCGTTTTTTTCACAACCGGATTGTCCCCCTTCTTTCGGAGTAACCGTTCCTGAATGACCTCGTCCACATTCCTGCTTGAAAGATTTAAACGTGTTTCAAAACGTCCCTGAATTTTTGAGAAATCTTTTCTTGCCTTCGTTTGCGTTTGAATAACCGCATCAATATCTTCCTGCGATGTAACAACAATCCACGCTCGTCCGCCGCAAACAGTTCCGAGTTGTTCGACAATTGTTTGCAGATTCAACATGAGATTCGTATCCGAACCGATAAATTGTCCGATTTCGTCGGCAAAAAAAACAATCCGATGTTTTTTGTCTTGTTTGTCAAGATACTCTTTAGTCCACTTTGCAAAGTTTTCCACCGTTAAAGGAACATGATTTTCAGCGGAATCAAACCACTTTTCACTCGCTTCCTTCGATTGACCCAGTACATTTGAAAATGTTTCGATAACTTCGTCGCGGTTAAATTCGTAGGCGTCTCTTTCTTGTTTCCAATCTGTTGCGGTAAGTGTTTTGTAAATATTCTGAAATTCCTGATACTTCCCTTTTTCATCAAGATAACGTTCTAAATGAGCAATGTGAAAATGATCGGGACTGTAACCCAGTTTCTGATTCAACACTTTCAGAAAAACGGCAAGAACAATATTATATTTCTGTGCATCTTTATCATCAGCCTTGCTGTCAATATTGAAAAGGATGACATCGGTTTTAGAAGCAACCGCTCGTTTGAGATCGGCATAAGTTACCGGATCATCAATTTTGCCTTCAAAAAATTCAACGGCTCTCTTGGTTTCTTTCTGTTGCGTTTTTAGATCAATATGCGAATGTTCTTCGTTTGCCAATAAATGAAAAAGTACTTTAATAAAATGCGATTTACCGGAACCAAAAAAACCGGAAACCCAAACGCCATTCTTGCTTGATGATGTTGTACTATTCCGCGAATGAAGCGTTTCACAATATCGAGCAAAAAATTTACGCAGATGTTCGCTCAACTCTTTTGTAACAACAAATTCGTCCAATTCCTGCCAGACCGATTCCTCATCCAACTGATCGGCTTTAATAACGCCGTTGATCGGACGGGCAATGTCTTTCTGAAAAATTTCTGAGATTTTCATAATCGTGATTTTTAATCAATAAGCCGAAACGCTCTGTAATATTTGTTTAAATAATTTCGTTCCTTTGTTGGCGAATCCAAAACCCAATCGGTTTGTCCGAATAATCTTAACGCCGTCTTGTCATAGACGCCGGGGTAAAACAAAATCAACGGCGTTAATCCGGTATATCTGTGTAAATTATTTAGTAATTCATGAACGCGAATGACCGGATAAACAGAACCAACGCCGGAAATCAAGATCAATTCCGGTCGGCGAGACATAATTGTTTCAATAAAATATCCCGCTAATTTTCCTGTACCGGCAATTGATTTGATTGATTTGAGTGTTTTGGCGTTATCGGGCAAGGAGGCAATCCGTAAAAATTTTTCCGTGTATCCGCGATATTCAATATAATCAAGCAGAAATTTCAATAAATTGACAACAACTACGTTACAATCCGGAAGTTTTTGTTTCAATTCGATTTGAGTCAGCGTATTGATGTAACTTCTAACTTGTAATTCATGTTCAGGCGGATAATCAAAAATGTAAAAAGGAATTTCGTTACCGATTCCTTTTCCGTTCAAAAAACCGGAAGACATAATTTTAGGCAATATTTTATTCAGACGCTGATTGAGTAAATCGTTTGTCATGTTAATTGAATACAATGTAAAACAGTTTGTTCATTATTTTCACAAAGGAATTGTAACACTTCATCGGCGATATGAATGTATTGTAATTGACGCGAGATTGTGTTGTCGATATATCCTGCTTGTTCGAGAATTTGAAATACTGACGACCGCATACGTATAATCGTACTTTCCTGCCATTCGGGTAAATTAGGAACTCGGCATTGACAATCGTAAATGAACTCTATCCAGTCGCGATTGGTTAATTTGACTTCATATCGGCGCAATTGATCATGTACGACAAACCTCAAAAAATCCGCAACAATTGCATTTCGTTTTACTGTTGCCGCCAAACAGGCGTGTGTAGCAACAAGTTTGTTACCATCGCGAACAAGTTTCCAAAGATCAGGAGACATTGTTTCGAGCCGATTTCTAATAAGTTGCGCTAACCGATACGCAGTTTGGGGAGAACGAGTTTGTAAAACATTCTCTTTGACCAATGCCGACTTCCACGCCGCATCATCAATTTCATCAAGTAACAAACCGGCAATAACACGGCTCTCCATAACTTTCAAAGAACCTGCCGTTATTTCTGCGCTATAAACTGGAAATGATTTCATAACAAAATTATTGAAAATAAACTCCTAATTTTGTTTGGCGACTTATTTACTGCTCTGATATTATTTTTCTAAACCTAATTTGAAATGATGATGACAACTAAAAACAAAATAACAAGATTATATTAAAATATCATATTACCCCAATTTCAAAATGATATACTCCTCATACTTGAAAATTCGGTTTTCGTTTTTTGACAAGATCAACAGATTTTGACAGGATTTTTAAATAAAAAACACAAAAATTCTGTTCTTATAAAACCGGATTTTAAAGTACGAATGAGTATAGCATATTATTATTTTAATAATACTTCAATAGGAATTTTCTATTTCTATTGATTGAAATGATAAATTTATTTGAATTTTTGAACAATTGTATCAATTATAACGGTTCTGCGGTTTGGTTTACTTCTCTTACTTTACAATTCGTCTTGTGTTGAATATTGAAATTTTATCTAGTTCGCGGGCGTTTGTGCAATTTTTTATTTTTTTGGGCGTCTCTAAAAATTAATTTTATTTCGATTTCAGTCGATTAAAATCGAATAGTTTGTTTTTGGAAAAGGGTATATTTAGAGATTCCCAATGGATATTTCGAACAATCAGACGATGCGTATTATTCTCGGCATGACCGGAGCAAGCGGTGTGGTGTATGGATTGCGGTTACTTAACGTGTTGCAACGTACCGATCATAAAATTCATGTGGTCATGAGTTCCGCATGGCATACCGTTGCCCGCCAAGAACTCGGACGTCAGTACGCGCCGCCTCGACCTTCCCATTCAACGATCATTCACCATCCCGACGATTTTACAGCAGTGATTGCGAGCGGATCGGCAACATTTCATAGTATGGTGGTTGCTCCGTGTTCTGGAAGTTCACTTGGTTGTATTGCCGCCGGCGTCAACCAACATCTCATTCATCGTGCCGCCGAAGTGCAACTCAAAGAACGACGGCAACTCATTTTACTGATTCGTGAATCGCCTCTTTCATTGATTCATCTTCAAAATATGGAACGTATCACGCTTGCAGGCGGAATTATTCAAACCGCGTCGCCGCATTTTTACACCGCGCCCCAAACCGCCGATGATCTGGTCGATTCTGTGGTCGCCCGAACTCTCGATCTGATCGGTGTTGAACATGAAATCGGAAAACGTTGGGAATAAGAGGTAACAGGGAATCTCTAAAAAATACTTTTACTTATATTACCTAATTACCTAATTACCTAATTACCTAATCCGAATTTATCTTAAAAGATTATTTGTCCCCTATTATCCCTAAAGTCCCTAATTATTAATAGGGACTTTAGGGACGAGTGGGACAATAGGGACATGTAAAGATAGGGACATGTAAAGAGAGACGAATCATTTATTGTTGGAATTTAGGTTTTGTCTTAGAAGTTCCATTCCGTCTTCGTAAGAGAGTTTGGGTTCATATCCGAAATCTTTTTTTGCTTTTGCGATATTCAGATAATGGGTTTGAGCCAATTGTGCGGCGAGGAATCGGGTCATTAACGGTTCTCCCGATAAGCGAAACAATTTGTACCAATTCTCCAAAATCCAACCGAATTGCCATGCGGTTTTTAAGGAAATCGAGCGTTGAACTTTTGGCAATCTTTTAATGGTTAGTATTTCGTCAATCCAATTCCAGCAGTTCACCGGTTGTCCCTGCGAAATATAATACGCATTGCCGTTGACCAGACTTGACGAATCAGTCAAGGCGTTTGCCGCTTGAATATGGGCTGACGCCGCGTTTTCTACGAAAATAATGTCGATTAGATTTGAACCATCGCCGACCCGAAACAACCGTCCGTGTTTTGCCCGTGCGAACAGACGCGGAAACAAATGCCGATCCCGATGTCCGATAATCAGGTGCGGACGTAACACGCAAGTCAAAAGCGGAACACCTGATGTTTGATAATTTGACGAAACAGAGTCCAGAATCATTTTTTCCGCAACCGCTTTACTATGCGGATAATGAGCGAACCAATAGTCAGGATAAGGCGCGGATTCGTCCACGCCCTTTTGCGGTTGACAGTCAAACGTTACGCTGGCGCTGCTTGTATAAATCAATCGCCGAACTCCGTTTTGACGACATGCGCCGATAACGTTTTGAGTTCCGACAATATTAGTTTCGTAAAACGGTTTCCAGTGAACTGAAATACTAGGCAATGACGCGGTGTGATACACTGTTTCGACGCCGCGACAAGCGTTGTGTAATGCGTGCCGGTCAGCGAGATTGCCGAGAACAATTTCGGCACGACTCGGCTCTAACGGTTGACGACGACAAAAGACGCGAACTTTTTCTCCGCGTTCCAAAAGTTGCCGAACAATTTCGCTGCCCAGAAAACCCGTACCGCCAATAACAAGATTCATACAAAAAAATTAAGAATTAAATAAAATTAAATAAAATTGAAAATGAGGGAAACTTACTCTTGATCTTTGTCCCCTTAGACTCTAATTTCAATTTTAGGAACATATAGGGACAAAATGGGACCTTAGGGACAAAGGATTCTTCATGAAAACTCTGCGATCAAAAAACAAATTTTTAGAGGTTCCTTTTTAATCTTTAACCCGTTCGATATATTCACCGGTTCGGGTATCGACTTTGATTTTTTCACCGGTTTCGACAAAGTTCGGCACAATGATTTCGGCGCCGGTATCGACTTTGGCGGGTTTGGTAACATTGGTTGCGGTGTTTCCGCGCACGCCCGGTTCCGTATATTCCACCGTTAAAATGACATGATTCGGCGGCGTAATTCCGATAGGCGTGTTGTCGTGCAACATCATTTTACAGATCATTCCTTCTTTGAGATATTTCCATGCGTCGTCCACTAATTCGGCGGAAAGTTCGTATTGCTCATACGATTCGTTGTCCATAAACATGAAGGCGTTAGCGTCTTTGTAAAGATATTGGGCGTCGATTTCCGTAATATCCGCCGAATCCAACGTATCACCGCTTTTATAAGTCCGGTCAAGAATGGTTCTTTTGGTGAGATTGCGGAGTTTACATTTGTAAAGCGCTTGCCCTTTTCCCGGTTTCACGAAATTACATTCGATCATAATATAAGGGTCGCCATCGATTTGTACTTTAAGTCCTTTGCGAAAATCGCTCGTATTTACTGAAGCCATAAATGTGTTTCCCAGTTTTGGTTGTGGTTGGGGATTCCTTGAATTGTTAAAGCGAACGGGTTATACTTCGGTTTATTGTGACTAATGTTAATTGGAAAAACGAATTAAGTCAAGCCGTTACGGAGACGGCGGAACTTTACCGGATTCTCGAATTGCCAATCGATCAGGATTATTGGCCGGTTTCGGAAGAGTATCCGCTCTTTGTTCCACGTCCGTTTATCGGCAACATGGTCAAAGGCTGCCCCAATGATCCGTTACTGTTGCAAGTTCTGCCGCGTCAGGAAGAACTCATCGCCGTTGACGGTTTTTCCCGTGATCCGCTTCACGAATTATCCGAATTATCCAATAATTCTTCGTGTTGTGTTCTGAAAAAATATGCGGGGCGTGCGCTTCTTCTGGTTTCAAACGATTGCGGTATTCATTGCCGATTTTGTTTTCGCCGTTTTTTTCCGAAAATAAATAGTTTTCGCAAAAATTATTTCGGAAAACGTTATTCCGACAAAAATGATTCCGACCAACATCATTCCGATCATTTCAACACTCTTCTTGAACCAATCCGCTCTGATCACACCATTGAGGAAGTAATTCTGAGCGGCGGTGATCCTTTGTTGCTTGACGATTCGGAACTTGAACAGTTGCTCTATTATATCGTCAAAATTCCGCATGTTAAGAGGATCAGGATTCATTCTCGATTGCCGATTGTTTTGCCGAACCGTTTAACGCCGAAATTGATTAACATTCTTTCGTATCCTTTTCCGCTTTATGTTGTGTTGCACGTTAACCATCCGAATGAGTTGAGTGATGATTTTTTGGTTCGGCGTGAAGAGTTGAGCGTTCCGGTTGTTTTGTCGCAAACCGTTTTGTTAAAAGGAATTAACGATCATCCCGACGTGTTGTATCAACTTTTTGACCGTTTAATAACTCATCGGATTATTCCATATTATTTACATCAACTGGATCGGGTAAACGGAGCGGCGCATTTTGAAGTTCCAACCGGCAGAGGTTGCCGTTTGATGGAACAACTCCGGCAACGTTTACCCGGTTACGCTATTCCGCGCTATGTTCGGGAAATTCCCGGAATGTTGAACAAACAAGAGATATTAAGAGATAAGGATTAGAGCATGGAAATTAGAAATGTGAGCGATAGAGTTTACCTTGTCCGGTTTGGGAACAGATAAACAACATTTTCCGCTACGACGGGTTCACTGCCGATGATTGCTCCCCCCAATTCAGAAATATACTCATGACACTTGAAAATTCGGTTTTTGTTTTTTTAACACAAATCAGACTCCCAATACAACACTGCCAGATATTGATACAACATCAACAGGTACTTTACATGACCCAAGACATCCAATATCTCTAATAAATATTACCGGTTCCAGTGATTCAAGTTACAACTACACGAGATTGTCCGCGAGAAGTTGGCATGTCGGCGGAGTCAATGCCCCCGATTTACAAACGAAATCAATTTGATATATTTACTGAAAATTTTGACTGAATATTTGAGAATCTCATAAAAATTCTCAAAAATTGACCAAGAAAAAAGTTTCAAGGCGGCGTAGCTCAGTTGGTTAGAGCAGTGGAATCATAATCCACGTGTCCGGGGTTCGAGTCCCTGCGCCGCTAGTGTGAAAGGAATAATTCTGACGATCTACAGGTT
>JAIRLW010000550.1 GCA_031259095.1 Planctomycetaceae bacterium
GTGTTGTAACTGTCAACAATTTCATGCGGCAAATCAAATGAAATTGTTTTACGAATTTCAATCGGTGCGCCGCTTCCTTGACCGTGAACTCCTATTAACGCCGATTCGATGCGCCGGCAATGGGATGCCACACTAATTCCCGCAAACCAACGCGGTGAAGTGATTGTATTTTTTCTGGAGCCGCGAAAAGGAAGAAACGACATTGCAAAACCTAAACTGTTAGACTGTTGTTGATCAAAACGGAAAACGAACCGATATTGTAAAGATTATCGATTTTAGAACCCTATGTCTATGCGAATTTTTTTAATTTTTATTCAGGTTTACACAATAAAATGAAATTCGGTTTAATTTGCGGAATTTACAAGTTTTGGGCAATTTTAGCGAATCGTTTTTTCCAAACGCTCATTCCAGTGAGCTACTTCTCACAGTTAAAAGCAACCTTTTAAACATTCGTTTTTAATCACCGAATTATTTGTCCCAATTTGTCGCCAATGTCCCTTCTGTCCCTAACATTGCGCTTAAGAGACAATAGGGACAAAGGGAACAAATGATTGTTAAATTAAATTTGTATCTCGGAAAAAAGTATTGTGAGAGATTCCCTACTCTTTTTCCTTCACTAAGATATTGAAGTTTTCGCACAAAAACAGATAGATCAGCAGCACGGTTGAGACCAAACCGAAACTGATAATCACTTCACACAATGTCGGACAATAAATCACTCCGGCATCACGAGTCATTCCCGTAATCACCACATTCATTCGGTTGGCAAACACGCCAGCACTCGTAAGAAAACCGTAAGTAATTATCCAACCGCGATAGTTGATCAATGGAGAAAAAACAATCAGAATCGGTATCACCACGCCAAATAAATGTTCCGCAATAAACGCAACACTCTCAAAACTGCCATCAAAAAGCAATCCCGTTTCGTTGTGAACCACAAGATCGCCGATTTTCAACGCTAAATAAAGTATCATAATGCCGCCGCCGATTCGCGCCAGTAATTTCAGCGCATCAATGGATGTTTTATGTCCGAAGGCAAAACCAACCAACACCGATTCCATTACCAACATTGCCGGTCCTACAAAAAGTGACGATAAAAAGAAAAACAAAAAAATCAACGGACTCCACCAAAGCGGATGCAAACGTCCGTCCGTCATCAGATAAATTGCCCCAAGCGACGATTGGTGTAACGTGGGCAGCATCACTCCGATAACCGCAAAGACAGGAAAAAAACGTACAAAAAACCAGTGAACCCGACGAAAAACCTTTTCGGTAACTATTTCGCCCAATTCCAAAACTTGAATAATAAAATACAAAGAAACACACCAGAATACTTCAAACAACGCCGATTCATGTCCCCACGAAACATAAGGACGCCAGAAATTAAACCAACGTCCAATCTCCGTAAAAAGACCAACAAGCATCAGTGTGTAACCAAGAAGCGAAATTAATAAGGTTCGGTGTGAAATTATTTTTAAACGTTCAATATGTAATATGTGAACGAGAAATGTTGTCCCATAACCGCCGCCCGCTAACGCCGCTCCAGCAAATACCGCCCAACCCTTCCAAAGTCCCCAAGGCCAATGATCGTTGAGATTGGCAACAGATTGCAAGCCAAACGCAAAACGGTACAGCATAATCGCCGCCGTCAATAACGATAACAGAATCAGAAAAAAACGTATCGGCGTAATTCGGAATGACCAGTGATCATAAGAAATACGAATAAACCACTTCTTAAATTCAAGATTAAAATCCATTGGAAAACAATTGGGTTGGAGTTGTTCTAATGTTAAAGTAATTCCGGTAGGATTCAAAATTCCTAATATTACCGCAGTATTTGTGTAACCTGCGCTTATCAGCATCATCTGCGGATAAATTTATTCTGTTGTTTCGGATGTTTTGGAATCTTTGTTTTCGGCAACTTGGGTTTTGACGTGTTCTTTTCGTTTCGTAAAAAAATAAAGCCCCGTCAAAATCAATGCCCAAACCGCACCGAAAATCGGCGTCGAGTGCATATAGGTTGACGTGTATGAAGGAATCGGCTTTTTGGGAACATCCATCTTGAAACCAAGTTGTTCAAACGGTGTATCCGAAACATAAATCCAAGAAGTTCCGCCGGCTTCTTCTTCTCCATAAATATGTTGAACATACCGGTTGTCTTTATTAACCAATTCCTTCGCTTCCGCTAACAAACTGTCACGGTCTCCGAATTTCATTACATTCGTCGGACATACCGACACACAAGCCGGTTGTTGACCTTTCGCGATACGATTACTACACATCACACATTTCGTAATCACTGGAATTGTTTTATTCCATTCAAATTTCGGAATCTTGAACGGACACGCCAACATACAGTAACGGCAACCAACACAATTATTAGGATAATAAATTACCGGTCCCGCTTCCGTTTTCTGAAACGCTTTGGCAAAACAAGAAGACACACAACCCGGCTCTTTACAATGCATACATTGCCGTTTTACAAACCGCCATACCTCGCCGTTAGTACGGTCTGTTTTATTTGATTTATTTGATTTATTTGATTCGTTGTGCTTATCTGAAACATTGTTTTTATCTGAAACGTTTAATTCGTTCACGCCGGCGTCCATTCCGGCAACCGTTCGCGGTACACGGAATTTTTGAATCACCGTCCAGTTTTCGTCCGCTAATTCGGCATCTTCACCGTTGGTCGCGGCACGTTCATTAATCCATTGATTGCCGTTGTACATCTTGCACGCCACCGTACAACTACCGCAACCAATACATTTCGTAAGATTAACCAATACTCCTCGTAACATGATAACCTCCTCAAAGATACGTTGCATTTTGAAATTGCCGTTTTCTTCTACGAAATCGCGTCAATTTCATAATCCCGTTAAAAAATAAAAAATGCTTTTTGTGTAAAATTATTGTTTCGGATCAATGCCGAATAAATCAACAAGCCGTAGTTTATCAATCCGTTCAAAGTGTTTACGATTTAATGTTGCTAACGGTAAATTGTTGGTAATCGCTGTTGCCGCTATCAAAATATCGGGAAGTCCAATCAAACAACCGCTCTGTTTTAACTGACGATAAATCTGACAAGCAGCATCGACAATCGTACAGTCAAATGCTAATACTTCAATGCCATCAAGAATCCTTTTCCAATACTCCAGCTGTTCATCACTCGCCCCACATAAAATTTCATATTTCACAATCGTTGAAATAAGAATTTCATCATAAATCAATGACAAACGGCAAAACCATGTATTATCTTTGTTTCTGGATCGGAAATGATCAATAAACAAGCTGGAATCGTATGTTATTCTATTCGCCATTTCTGTAACTCCTGTCTAATTTCGTCTTGTCTGTTAATCGTTTCTTCATCGGCAACAGGACATTGTAATAATAATTCGAGAAATTTTTCCCGCGACATCTTAGGTTTATGTTTCCGTTTTTCTTTTATTTCGTCCATAAGTTTTTCACCGTTTAACCGGAATCGTTCCATATCCTCTTCGGAAAATTCTAGTGATTTTGTTGTTGTTCTTTCCGATTTAGCGGGTTCTTCCTTCACCGGAAGTATAATAATTTCTACTTCACGGTTCTGTAATTCGACGGGAAGATCAATAATTGCGGTAAGCCGTTCTGAATTAACAATAGTTCTTAAAGTATCCATAATAAAAGTTACGGTTCAGGTATGATTAAATGATAGTTGAATGATAGATTAAATGATATTTTTCTTTATCGTTAAAGGAAACCATTTTAATGAAAATGATTGTCAATAACGTCCAACAACCGCTTGCGAACTATCCACTATTCACTACTAATTACCAACTATTCACTAATTTTTTGCTTCTTTGTCAGGTGCATACTATAGTTTTCGTAATGGGTATGTAAAAGGGCATGGGCGATACCTTCGTTTGGTGTTCCGAGATAATCTTTATAAACGGTTTTAATTTCGGGGTTTTCGTGACAAAGCCGAACCGTAGCGCGTTCATCGACATTGTAAAGTGCGTTGATTCGTGCGGAGCGTACTTCATCGGAAGGCGGTAACGCGGTTCTTGGTTGTCCTCCGCCGCTGATGCAACCTCCGGGGCAAGCCATAAATTCGATAAAATGCCAATTTCCGGTACCGTTTTGAACACGTTCCAACACTTTATGCGTATTGCCCATACCGGCAACAACTGCCACGCGTACTTCACCGTGATTGGGAATTTCCAAAGTTGCTTCTTTCATTCCGGCGAGACCGCGAACGGGTTGGAGATTGAAGAGGAGAGCCGGAGGTTTTTCACCGGTAATCTGGGCGTAAGCGGTTCGAACTGCCGCTTCCATCACTCCGCCGGTCACTCCGAAAATCGCACCTGCGCCGGAATATTCACTTAAAAGATTGTCGTAATGAACCGGTTCCAGTTTTAACAGGTCAAGTCCGCGTAATTTAATGAGGTTTGCCAATTCGCGGGTGGTGATCACCAGGTCGGTGTCTCTAATACTAGGATCACCGAGTTTCAAACCGGAATGATTCATTTCCGGTCGTCCTGCTTCAAATTTTTTAGCGGTGCAAGGCATAACGGCAACAGAATAAATCTTTTTCGGATCAATACCGCGTTTTTCGGCATAATAAGTTTTAATCATTGCGCCAAGCATGGACATTGGCGATTTTGCCGACGATAAATTGGGCAACAAATCAGGGTAAAAATATTCGCAATACCGTACCCAACCCGGACAACATGAGGTAAACTGTGGAATTGGGGCGTTTAATTTACCGGTCAACCGTTGTACCAATTCGGTGGCTTCTTCCATGATGGTGAGATCAGCGGAAAAATTGGTATCTAAAACGGTATTAAAACCGAGTGATTTGAGAGCGGCGACTTGCCGTCCTTCGACATTGGTTCCTGCCGGCAACCCGAATTCTTCGCCCAATGCCACACGAGTTGACGGCGCGGTTTGCGCGACCACATGACGATTGGGATCGTCCAATGCTTCTACCAATGCGGTAAGACCGTCGGTTTCCGTGATTGCTCCGGTCGGACACCACAAAGTACATTGACCGCAACCGATACAGGGAATATTATCGATCAGTGGAAGTTCATAATTGTACATGACCGTTTCCACTTTGGAGCAAACTTCCGCACATTGACCGCACAAAATACATTTACGGTCATCGCGGGTAATCGATAAATTATTCGGGTCAATAGGGATACGTCCGCGAACTTGAGGCGGGAAGTTCCCATTCCCTTCATACTGGCTGGGCATCCAACCTTCACCGCCGGAAGGGTTCCCGCTACAACCGATGGTACTTGCCACCAATCCGGTTCCCGCCATTTTGATAAATGATCTGCGGGACACATCAATATTAGGTTCATGCTTATTTTCCGGTTCCATTTTAACCCTCCAAGCAAATTTTATTTTAAATAATTGAACTTGTTATCTTTTGCTTATTTTATACCGCTTTTGATAACTGTCTAGGGACAAAATCGAAAATAAATAAAAATTTATTGATAAATTTTGTTTTTTTTATGTTCTTTACAAGATAACCGTCAAAATGGATAAAATACACAAGATATAGACAGATGCTCTGTATTACTATTTCCTGCTCCTGAAATCGTGAAAAAATTCCTGTATCTATTCCGCTATTTATCTTAAAGGGAAGTTGGCGATCCCTTCAGCGAAGGGTCGCGCCGGTAGAGTATGTCATTGATACCAACCGGCAATGCCTCTCATAAAGATTCTGTTATTAAATTTAATACGCAGTAGGAGGGGCAAACATTCTGGTTGTCGAGTAAACATAACCGGCGCGACCTTTTGGCACAAGGTCGCCCACCACCTGAGTTTTGACATACCCCCAAAAAATTCAAGTCATATTTTTAAACTCATTACCTGCACAGCATGAGATTATTCTCTTTGCAACTCTTTTGCTGATTATAACGATGAAATTTTTGCTGAAATTTCAACGGAACCGGAAAATTTAACGTAGTTTCTCTTATCATAACCTATGGTATGTCAGTAAACGCGCGCAAAATGTCATGCGAAATGATCTTATCGGTAACAATCTAAGACAATAAACAATGATTATTAATTGACCAATGACCATTTGTCCGACCAATCGAGTTCTGATTTGGAACCTGCTCTTGGCAGGTTTTGGATTGTTCTGCGCGGTTGGTTGTCAATCATTACCGCGAAGCGGTTTTGATCCGAAGGGTGAACGATTGTTTGAATCCTGTCCGTTGGAAGGGCTTTTACCGTCGAATTGTGATTTATTTGGTCGTCGGAAAGAGCCGCAAACATCAACGACTCCCTTGACCGCAACACCGATTCCTCCGCTGGTCGATCATTCCGGCGCAACCGTTTTTCCCGGAACAGCATCCGTAACACCAAATCAATTACCCGGTCAATTCGGTGCGGCGCAATTGGGAACGGTTGTTAGTCCAGCCGGAATACCGCAGTACGGTTCCACCGCAACCGCTATAACTCCAGCCGCTCGCGGAATCAATACGGCAATTATTGCTTCACCGGAGGCGACGCCTAAACCGGTTTTTGAAGAAACCGGCGGCTATGCGTTACCGACCGTTCCCATTGAAGGTCCGGCAATTTTGATGACTCCGCGTGAACAAATTGCGCCGGTTGGCAGTGAAGTTGTTTTGATTTCCAGTTATCTTGGCAGCAAGGATCATTTAATAACGAACGAAAAAATCGAATGGACACTCGAAGGTGTTGGAGCGATTCAGAAATTCGACGGCGGTTCTATTTGCGATCCGTTACATTTTGATTATGTCCGCGCAAGAAAAATCACCGACCGTTATGTTGTGACGAAAACAAGCCGGCTTTATCAAACTCTTGATCGCGGAACACCTGAAACAAAAGACGATATTCATCTTCTCAAAGGTCAAACCTGGATTTCCGTTAATTCGATGCGTGAAGGAACAACTCATGTAACAACATTTGCTCCGTCGCTGAAAGATTGGTCGAAACGAAGTGATGTTGGAATTATTCATTGGGTTGATGCTCAATGGTTTTTGCCGCGTCTTTCGATTGCTCCGGTCGGCGACAGCCGGATTTTGACCACAACGGTGTTACGACAAACAAACGGTCAACCGCGAAACGGATGGATTGTCCGTTACGAGATTTTGAACGGTCCGTCTGCCGGATTAGGACAATCTTCGGCACAGATTGAAGAAAAAGAAACGGATATGTCCGGTCAGGCGTCGGTGATTCTTTCGCAACGGGAAAGCCGCGCCGGAACCAATACAATTTCCGTACAAATTATTCGTCCGGCGGGAGTGGACGGTTCTGATCGCCGTGTTACGGTTGGCAGTGAAACGATTCGGCAAACTTGGTCGGGCAACGCCGGTATTCGCATTGCGTTAACCGGTCCAGGTTCAGAAAAAGTGATTAAACGCGGCGATGATATTCCGTACACCATTACATTGACAAACACAACATCGCTTATTGGAAGAGGCGCGGTGGTGTTTGAAGTTCCGCCGTTGGCGACCTTTATCGGCAGTCAACCGACTCCGGCGCGAACAGAAAATTCATCGGTACTTTGGACTGTCGAGGTTCCGCCCAAAGCAACCGCAACAATTCAATGTACGCTTCGTGCTGGAACCGTTGGAAGTATTTATCCTGTTGCAACATTTTATCCTCAAGGCATTTCACCGGAAACACGATTGCCGATTACCGGAACATCCGTTCCGTTACCGTCTGCCGATTCTTCCGCTGTTACGCCAACCTTATCCGGCGCCGCTCAACCGTCGTCCGGCGGCGCAACAGTTTTTCGCCGTGACACTCCAACCGGTGTGATTTTGAAAATTGAACCGAGAATCGAACCGGATAAAGATAAAGTTGTCGCGGTTGGAAAACCGTTGGAGTTTTCTTTTATTGTTGAAAATAAGAGTTCGTCGGAAATCAGAAATGCGCAATTACGAATTGAGGTTCCGCCGGAAATCCGACATTTAGTATCAAAAGGCGCCGCCTCCCCTTCAGCAGATGGTACAGCATACCATAGTCTCCAGCATGATTATGTGTACATTGATGTTGCGTCTATTCCGGTCGAAGGAATCGCCTATGTCAGTACCGAATTCCCTAACCTCAGCCCTCAAGGTTATCAAATTGTCGGAACACTTTTTGTCAATAATCAACAATTTGACCAAATCACAAAACTGATCAAACCAAAGTAAGGCAACTCGCAAAAATAAGTCGCGTCGGCGGTAGCCGACTTGTGCATTTTTCACTCTCCACTATTTAAGATAGGCGATGTTTCGCCGAAACATTGCTTACCTTATCCGGCAAGCGTGGTCATATTGATAATTGGGAGCAGCATGGAAACAATAATATAAAAAACCGCTCCCGCCATGATTAGTAACATTAATGGTTCAATTAAACGGATAATCGTGTCTAATTGCCGAGCGGTATTTCGTTCGATGGTGTCGGCGATGTTCACCAGCACATTTTCCAACGTGTTCGATTCTTCCGCCACCGTAATCATCGCCATCACCTGCGGAGGAACAATACCGGAATCCGTTAACGGTTTCGAAAGCGGTTCACCGCTGGAAACATTTTCCGCAGAACGTTTGACCGCATCAGCCAAAACCGTGTTGCCGGTCGATTGACTGCTAATGTCCAACGAACGAAGAATCGGAACTCCATTTTCTAAAAGCGTTCCAAGTACACGACAAAAACGTGAAACCGCACTGTTCAATAAAATCGGTCCCAATAACGGTAATCGGAGTTTTACGCGGTCCATGATTCGAATTCCCCATTGAGTCGAGAGTTGTCCCTGAATCCAAACCCCAAGAAAAAACATCGCCCCAACAAAATAAATCCCATAACCAAGAAGAATGTTACGCATCCAAAGTAAGGATTGAGTTGTCCAAGGCAATGGGTTTCCGGCGTCAACCATCTGATTAAAAAACGGCATAAACTGAGGAACAAAGAAAATCAAAAGTGTTACCACCACCGATATTCCAACAAAAAACAATATCGAAGGATAAATCATCGCACTAATAATTTTTCCTTTCAGTTCCGCCTGCTGTTCCAAGAATTTCGATGTACGACGCAACGCATCTTCCAAAAACGCTCCTTCCGCTCCGGCACGAATAATACTAATCGTTAAATCATTGAAAATATTCGGATGAGATGCAAAAGCGTTGTCAATCGCTTCACCGTCGGCAATTTGATCGTGAATATCCGTCAAAACCTCACGGAATAACGGATGAGTTGTCTGTTTGATGAGAACCTGAAACGCCGCTAATACCGGTACGCCATTCTCCAATAAATCAGCAAGTTGCCCAAGTATGGCGGCAACCTGTGAATCCGCAACGCGACGATTAAACAACTTAATCGTAATCTGTCCGCGTCGGGCGTCGTCCACGCTAATAGGAAAAAGCGATAGTCGATGCAATGTCTCCAACGCTTCCCGTTTAGAATTGGCGCTCAACTTGCCCGTAACGTCGTTGCCTGTAACCGTTTTGGCAGTATAAACATAATCAGCCATCGCTTCACTCTCAGTGTTTGGGGAAATTTCAAAAAAACTTTTCCTAAATTATTCGTCCCATTGTTCCTATTGTCCCTTATGTCCCTAAAATATTTCGTAGAGGGACAATTGGGACAAGTGAGACAAATTGGGACAAGTAGGATAAATTGGGCAAATTTTCTAAATTAAGAATAATATACCGTCAACACAAAACCGGACAATTCCTATTGCGGAAAATTGATATTGCGGAAAATTGAAATTTTTCGCATAATTCTTTCGCATAATTCTTTTGCATAATTTTTTTGCATAATTTTTTTGCATAATCCGTTGTTTTTCCCTCCGGTACGCAACGCCTTCCGAGAAGAATATCGGCATGTTGACTGTTTTTACGCCCTTGAAAATAAAATGACCATTTTAGATCGTTATCTTTTGAAGAGTTTTTTTTTCAATCTGATTTTCTGGTTTATTTGTATTATTGGGATTTTTATTGTATTTGATCTTTTTACTCATCTGGACAGTTTGGTTCAAAAAGGAAAAGAGCAAAACAATGTTTTTCGACTTATAGGGACTTACTATCTTTTCCAATCGATTCCGATTGCGATGACACTCAGTTCGATTCTTGGACTTGTTTCGGCAATGATTGCGATGGCAATGATGATTCGCAATAACGAATTGGTTCCGATTCAGGCGGCAGGAATTTCAACACTGAGAATTATTCGACCATTGATTATTGGAGTGATTTTTGTCGCGGTCGTTTCAACCATTCTCCGAGAAACAGTGTTGCCGCATTTTCTTGACGAATTGGTAATGGAAGCGGAAGATATCGCTAAAGATCGCGGTGTTCGGCTGAATGCCATGATTGACAATGAAACCGGAATTAGTATTTTGGGCGATCAGATTTTTCGAAAAGAGTTGAGAATCGGCAATCCGGTTTTTGTCATTCCGAAACCGATTGCCAAACAGTTGACTCGTCTCAAGGCAAAAGACGCTTTTTACCATTCGGCGAAAAATAAAAAACCGGCAGGTTTTATGTTGGTTGGTTTTGCAGAAATTCCGGCGATTCTCAATGGTGATTCTTTGACTTTTAATGGACAACCAATTGTGATAACACATCAGGATGAACCTGATTGGGTTAAGGCGGATAGTTGTTTTGTGGTGAGTCAGGTTCCGTTTGATTATCTGGCGTCCAATGATGCGTGGCGGCAATACGCTTCAACATGGGAACTGTTTAAAGCCGCACGGAATAACAGTCTTGACGTGGGCAATCGGATTCACGCAATAATTCACTGCCGTATTTTGCAACCTTTTCTTGATATAACTCTTCTTTTTTTGGGTTTGCCAGCGATTCTGGCGAGTGGAGATCGCAATGTGTTCAAGGCGATGGGAATTAGCGGACTGGTCATTCTTGCCTTTCTGGTGATTCAGAAATCATGTCAATATCTCGGCGCAAACGGAAATATGCCTGTTCTTGGCGCATGGTTACCGCTCATGATTTTCGTCCCGTTTGCCGTGAACCAAATTATGATGCTCAAAACAAAATAAAAAACATCGCCCGCCTCTGGACATAAACAATGGGAAACCTCTAAAAATTCATTTTTAATCACAACGTTTAATTTAAAAATCATTTGTCCCTAACGTCTCTATCGTCCCTCAAGTCCTTTTTTAGAGAGACCTTAGGGACAAATGATTTTTAAAGATTCCCAATGATCTCTCCAAAATGTAAAATAATCAGCGAATTTTTTATTGAAAAACGGTTAAAAGATAATCTACCGTATTTTTATAACGACGAAGTTTGTTATAATGAGGCAGGTTTCCTTATTTGTTTAACAGTAACTTTTACTAACAATTTTACTTAATACTTAACCAACATTAAATTCCATGCCTAAAAAAACTGTTGAAAAAACGAAATCCGCTCATACGAAAGCGGAAAAGGTCAATAAGATTGACCAGGTTTATTCGAAGAATCCTGAATTGAAAAACACCGTAACGCAAATCGAAAAAATATTTGGCGAAGGCACGATTATGCCGTTACAACTTGATCAATCGCCTAGTCTTTCCGGTATTTCAACCGGTAGTCTTTCGCTGGACATTGCTTTAGGTGGTTTTGGCGTACCGCGCGGCAGAATCATTGAAATTTTCGGTCCCGAGTCAAGCGGTAAAACAACGTTAACCTTACACATTGTTGCTCAGGCACAAAAGGAAGACGGAATTGCCGCATTTATCGATGCGGAACACGCACTGGATCCAAGTTGGGCGAAACGTCTTGGCGTTGATCTTGAAAGTCTGCTTGTTTCGCAACCGGGTAGTGGTGAAGAGGCAATGCAGATCACGGAAATGCTTGTCAAATCCAATGCGGTTGATATTATTGTTGTTGATTCGGTTGCGGCGTTGGTTCCTGAAAAGGAACTTAAAGGCGAAATGGGCGACACCCATGTTGGACTTCAGGCTCGTTTGATGAGTCAGGCTCTTCGAAAACTGACAGGTATCGTTGCTAAAAGTAAAACGTGTATTATTTTTATCAATCAGATTCGTGAAAAAATCGGTGTTATGTTTGGCAATCCTGAAACAACACCGGGCGGACGTGCGTTGAAGTTCTACTGTTCTTGCCGAATTGATGTGCGGCGTGTCGGACAAATCAAGGAAGGCGAGACGGTGATTGGTCAACGGGTCAAGGCGAAAGTGGTGAAAAACAAAGTGGCTCCGCCGTTTCGGGCTGCGGAGTTCGACATGATGCACAACAACGGAATCAGTTACGAGGGCGATATTCTTGATCTTGCCATCAAACAAAAAATTGTTGTCAAATCCGGTGCGTGGTTCCGTTACGGGGAACAACAACTTGGTCAAGGACGTGAAAAGACCAAACAGTATTTAAAAGAAAACCCCGATTTCACCGAACAACTCAAAACGGAAATCCTCACTGAAATTCAAGAAAACGGTGCGGATTTGTTCTCCGACAGCGCTGAAGAATAGAGGAAGAACAGAAAACCGTTCAAAAAAGGTGGGCGATATTTCGCCGACGCAACTAAGGGTGAAAAACCCTTTGGCAAAAGGTCGCCTACCACCTGATATTGACCAAACAGTTCTCTCAATTTCGAAATAATCAGAGAAATTAATTAATTGATTCATTAGTTACTAAACTCAAAACACGAATTCCACTGAAATCTTACTCAAATTGTTATGTCCTCAGTTAAAAGTGAAGTAACTTTAAAAGTTCAGGTTGCGAATAAATATTTTAATAAATTTACCGTTTCGTTTGA
>JAIRLW010000648.1 GCA_031259095.1 Planctomycetaceae bacterium
GTCTGAAGGCAAAAGAACTGTTGTCCGAAGGCGAAAGACTATTGTCCGAAGGCAAAAGACTACTGTCCGAAGGTAAAAGACAGTTGTCCGAAGACGAAAGACTGCTGTCCGAAGTCAAAAGACTACTGTCCGAAGGCGAAAGACAGTTGTCCGAAGGCAAAAGACTACTGTCCGAAAGCCAAAAATGTAACTATTTAATAGCATTTTTCTGATTATTTTACATTTTGGAGGCATTCGTGATTGGAATGAATCGTGAAAATTTCCGTCCCGCTAGGAACAAGCGTTTTGAATCAATTTCATTTGCTGCCAATATGTTGTCCCTAACAGGACAACAACACGGATATTCATCAGCCACCTACCTGATCGCTGTTGAATAAATACGATACTTTTATTAACCAATTTTATTTAATAGAGAAATTTTTATGGGAAAAATTTTACTTGGTGTTAATATGGAATACATCCGTTCCGAAGACAAACCGTTTGAATGGGGAGTTGCGAAGGCGGCGGAACTTGGTTATCAATTCGTTGAGCCAATGGTTCATTGGGGACGCGAATTACTTAGTGAAGCCGGTTATTTTCACAGCGTTTCCATGTGGGACGATCCATACCGTATCCGCCGAGAATGCGAAAAGTACAACATAAATGCCTCCGCGCTTTCCGCACATTGTCCGCTTTGCAAACCGGATGCCTCAACCGATTATCTCAAACAAGCAGTTCGTTTTGCAGCAGAAATCGGCGCAGGAGTTGTTTGCACCGATGCAGGACCAAAACAGTTTTGGTCAACACAAAACGAAGATTTTGCGTTTATGAAATACGTTTTGAAAGAAGCGTCGCTTGTTGCCGAACCACGCGGAATTAAAATCGGGATTGAACCGCATCAACAATATACGGTAATACCTGACCTTTACGATCAAATTATCGGTCTTGCCGGATCGTCTGCTGTCGGTGCCAATTTCGATACCGGTAATTCCTACCTCGCCGGTCAAGACCCTTATCTTTGGCTCGAAAAAATCAAAGGAAAACTCGTTCATCTTCACGCCAAAGATATTTCCGTTCAACAATCCGATACAGAACGCGGAACTGTTACCGGTACTCCTGTCGGCTGCGCTTGCGGTGACGGTGTTATCGATTGGGAAAAAATTGTTGCGATTTGTAAAACTCTTCCGAAAGACATCGTTTTCAGCGTCGAATGCGGAACCGTCGAACAAGCCGCCAAAAGTATTGAACATTTACGAAAATTCGTGTAGTTGACCATGTTTTTCATTTTTAACAATGAAAAATTTGACAAAAAATTTAACAATACAAAATTTCCGTCGAATTATTACCAAAATTCAATCATGCGAAAAATAATTACAATTTTTAGTTGTCTGGTTACTGTATTTGCTGCCGTTTTTATGAGTGAAAGTGAATCGGCGGAAATTTCGCGAAAAATACTTTATTTTTCCAATTCCGCCGGTTACGAACATTCGACGGTTAAATCGGTTCACGGTCAACCGTCTGTGTCGGATGTTGCGATTACAAATGTTTGCAAACCGGCAAGTATTGAGGTTGTTTGTACAAAAAACGGTTCCGTGTTCGACGGCGATCTTAACTCTTATGACGCCTTCGTTTTTCAAACCAGCGGCGAATTGGCAAAAGGGACCAAAGAACATCCCGAATGGGCTTTAACCGAAACCGGTTGGAAAAAACTGTTGACGTCAATCCGTAACGGTAAAGGATTTGTCGGTTTTCACCCGACCACCGATTCCAACCGTTACGGCGGAAATATTTACGAAAATTCGCCGAAAGAAAAAATCACAGAATTTACAAAATTGCTCGGTGCTGAATTTACAATTCACGGACCGTCGCAAGAAGCAACCATTTCCGTTGTTCAACCGTCGCCGTTTGCGTGGCTGGCGGAAAAAGGCAAAAATTTTCGCATGTTCGACGAATGGTATGTTCACAAAAATTTCGGTAATGATATTCGTGTTTTTGCTGTTCTGGAAACAGATGGAATGAAGGGCGAAATGTATCGTCGTCCAATATGTCCGATTGTTTGGGGACGCACGGAAGGAAAAGGACGAATATTGTATTCGGCGTTTGGGCATTACGATGAATATTGGAAAAACCCCGACAAAATAACGCTTGTCCTTCAACTGATTCAGGCGGCAATCGGCGATATTAAAATTGATCTGACCCCAAATATCGAAACTGTAACTCCAAACGCCAACATTTTACAATCTCCGCCCAAAAAAGAGGAATAAAAATAAAATAATAGACCCAATATACTTGATAGTTTGAATTTTATTTTTGACAGGATAAACAAAATTTACAGGTTTTTTCAATAAAAACACACGACAACATTTTCCGTCTCGTTAGGAACGAGGTATTAGTAGAAAACTTTTTTTTAATTTTTCAACCCCATTTATTTACAGGAGATTTTTTATGACAAAATCATCACGTCGGCAGTTTATTCAATCATCAACAGGAATTGCGGCGGCGGCTTTTGCTGCTCCATTCATTCTTGCTGAAGAATCGAAAGGCGCAAATGAACGAATTGGTATCGGTTTTATCGGAACCGGCGACCGCTGTAGCGCTCACTTAGGCATTATTAACAGCTTCAAAAAGCAAGGAATTGCCGAACCTGTTGCGGTTTGCGATGTTTATCGTCCGCGATTGGTTGCCGCTTCGCAAAAAACAGATAATTCCAAAATGTACGACAAACACGAAGACCTTTTACAAGACAAAAATGTCGATGTTGTTTGTATTACCTCGCCGGATCATCACCACGCTTATCAAGCAATTGACGCCATCAATGCTGGTAAAGATGTTTTTTGCGAAAAACCGTTAACCCATTGGTCGCAATTCGAGTTGGCAAAGAAAATCGAACAAGTTGCCAAAGAGAAAGGTAAACTCGTTCAAGTTGGTACGCAACACATGGCGGACGACAATTACCCGCAAATCCGTGAGCTAATTCAAAACGGAATTATTGGTAAACCGGTTCAAGTTGAATGCGGTTATTTCCGGCGCGGCGATTGGGGTGAACGAATGCACATTCCCGATCCCAACGCCAAACCCGGTCCCGATTTGAATTGGGAACGTTTTCTTGGTGATGCCGTGAAAACTGATTTCACGGTTTCGCGTTTTTTTCAATGGCGGCTCTATTGGGACTATGCCGGCGGTCCGGCAACGGATTTACTTGTTCACACATACACGCCGGTATTTTGCGTTTTGGGATTGGATTTTCCGGTTCGTGTTTTCGGCGGAGGCGGAACTTTCCAATACAACCGCGAAGTTCCCGATCAGTGTAACATTATTGCGGATTACAAAGACGGTCCGAGTGTTGTGATGACCAATTCGCTCTCCAATCATGTCGATAAGGAAACGGTAATTCGTGGAACGGATGGTCTGATCAAATGGGGACAAGGTTCCAAAGCGGATTACGATAAAGGTGTACGAATTGTACCGTTTGCCAAAGGGAAAGAAGAAATCAAAATCAAATGGGCAGGGAACGGT
>JAIRLW010000012.1 GCA_031259095.1 Planctomycetaceae bacterium
GACCATTTGTCCCCGGTTCTCCCCAAATGATAGGACCCGTCGAATAATCAATAACTTGGTTATTGCGATCAATACTTTTACCATTACTTTCCATGTCCCCTTGTTGAAAATAGGCGGCGAAACGGTGCATGTATTGATCATACGGCAAAATCGCCAAACTGTCCGCATCCCAAAAATTATTGTACCAAATTCCAAGCAACGCCATAAGAACAGGAATATTCTGTTCAAGCGGAGTATTGAGAAAATGTTCATCGGCTTCAAAGGCTCCGGTCAGAAATTCTTCAAAGTTTTCGTAACCGATTGCTAATACAATTGATAATCCGATTGCCGACCAAAGTGAATAACGTCCGCCAACCCAATCCCAAAACTCAAACATATTAGCAGGATCAATACCGAATGCTTCAACCTTTTGACGGTTTGTTGAAAGCGCAACGAAATGTTTTGCCACGTCGGAAATCTGACCGCCTTGACCGGCAAGCAGCCATTTTTTAGCCGTTTCCGCGTTGGTCATTGTTTCCTGAGTTGTGAATGTTTTTGATGCAACAATAAACAATGTTGTTTCCCGATTAAGTTTTTTAAGCGTTTCGGCAATATGCGTTCCGTCAATATTTGAAACGAAATGAATGTTAAGCCGTTTTTGGTACGGCTTCAAGGCTTCAGTAACCATAACCGGACCAAGATCGGAACCGCCAATGCCGATATTAACCACATCGGTCATTGGTTGACCGGCGTAACCTTTCCAATCGCCGGCGAGAATTTGTTCCGAAAACTTTTTCATTTTTTCCAAAACCGCACGAATATCCGGCATCACATCATGACCGTCCGTGAAAACCGGTTTATCTGAACGGTTACGCAACGCCGTATGCAATACCGCACGTTTTTCAGTAAGATTGATTTTTTCACCGGAAAACATTTTTTGACGGAACCCGACAACATCTGTTTCTTTTGCCAGATTGATTAAGAGTTTGAGAGTTTCTTCGGTGATTCGGTTTTTCGAATAATCGAATAGAATATCGTTTCCGAATAAAATGGAAAATTTATCATACCGTTTCGGGTCTTTGGCGAAAAGTTCCCGCATGGTAACAGTTTCAAAATTTTGCCGATGTTGTTGTAACGCCGTCCATGCGGCGGATTTCGTTAAATCAGACATTTTTTATAGTTAATAAATTAGTAATTAATGTTAATAGTTAATAGCGGCGCAAGCGGATTAAAGCGGTTGCGGTAAAAATTTCGTTTGCGGCACAAACCACAAATCATACTTCTCTTTTATTTTTTGTGATTATCCAACAGGATTGCCAGCCATGCTGTTTCTCTGAACGCTTGAAAAATAATTTTGACCACGATTGTTAGAGGAGCCGCGAGAAACAATCCGACCGGTCCCAAAAGCCAACCCCATGAAAAGAGCGAAAGAATAATCACTACAGTGGAAATTCCCAAACCGTGTCCCAGCATTTTCGGCTCAATTCCGTACGCAATCGAACATTCAATCGCCACCAAACAAATAACGTACAAGAAAAGTCCTTGCAAATCATAAGTCATAAAAATCAACATTCCCGGAATAATCGCGGCAAGTGTTCCGCCGATATTCGGGATGAAATACAGGAAAAATGCAATCACGCCCCAAAAAAGTGTTGCGGGAACTCCGAAAATCCAATACACAAAAGTTGCCGCCACCGCAGACATCAAACTCGAAATCGCCTTGAGAAAAAGATAACGACGAATATCATTGGCAATCCGGTGAAAATGTTCATTATTGATCGGTCCTTCTTTGCCGAAAGCACGATCAATCTTTTCAGGAAACCGCGCCGCCTCGAAAACCATAAAAACCGTAAAAATCAACACAAGAAAACCTCCCTCCGCAACATGCCGTAATTCAACTAATGATTTCGTAACCCAATACATCACGCTTTCAGGATTAAGAGCAATTAACGACGGTTGCTCTTTGTTCGGTTTGTTGAGAATCTTGTCAATTTCATCAGGAGAAACAGGAACAATTTCATCTGTAACAGACGCATCCGCTTCGTCCGTGTGTTCCTTTTCAGAATTTTCTTCAAGTGAAGAATCATTTGAATCCTCATTTTCATTACTCACATTAACGTCGGTCTCCGTATCGGTGTTGACTCTTTCATTAACGCTGTCATTAGGATTAGAAGTATTTTCATGAACACCTTCATCAATATTTTTATTAGCCGGAACTGTTGATTTATTTGATTTAATAGATTCGGGAATTGGCGGCGGGATTTTATTTTCCGGTTGGAAATTTTTTTCCGGTTGGAGATTTTCTTGCACTTCAGGAGGATTTTCGGGAATGGGAAAACTATTATTCGGCGGAGGTTCCGTTGGCGGATTTTCTTTTTCCTTGTTTTTCCCTAATTCGCCGAGAACAAATCCGTATTGTTCCAATTGTTTATCGATTTGATCGAGTTTTTGAACGATTCGATTTTTGTAAGCGGGCAGTCGGAGAATAAAATCGTTTAGGGAACGACCAACGAAATAACTGATTCCAGAGAAAACAAACACGGTGCCGCCAAGAACGATAATGAGTGCGATAGAATTGGGGCAACCATGATTTCGTAACCAGCGCAGCGGAACAACCAGAATAATCGTCATAAACAACGCCAACAACATCGGCGACACAATACCGCTGGCGGCTTTGACGCCTGCTAA
>JAIRLW010000049.1 GCA_031259095.1 Planctomycetaceae bacterium
ACGAAAGGTTTTAAAAAATAAACCTCATTTTCGTGTCCTTTCGAGTATTTCGTCGTTAAAAATCAGTATTAAACAATCCGCTGAATCATTACAATTATGTTTACATCATTATAAAATCCTTCAAAATAATCTGCGAAAATCGGCGTAATCTGGATATAGTTGGTCAATATGTTCGGTGGTTAAGAAAAATAGACCGTTAGTAGGCGATCCGTTGGCGTCTGGATTATCGACCTAAACAATGGTCGCCCCAAAATTTCGAAACAATCTGGAAAATTTTATTTTGGGGAGTATCTTTTTTTTGTTATTGGGGATAAAATGCGCAAAGTTTTCTGAAATCTACCGAAGTGGTTCCTATTTGTTTAACAATTACAAAAGGAGATAAATAATGATGACGCTCCGAAATGTCTGTCGGTTTTTGGTGTTGTGGTTTGTCTTGATAATTTCTGTTTCAGTTGTATTGGGGCAGGAACAAACCATCAATGAAAAGCCCGTTAATGAGAAAGACCTTAACGAAAAAACGGTCAATGAGAAGACTGTTTATATTCCGTATGAAAAGTTACGGAATATTTTTGAACAACATGGTCGCGGTGTTTTCATGCCGTATGATGAATTCAAAGCCTTGTGGGACGCCGCAAGAGCAAGGCAACCCGTCAAGCCGTCAGCGGCAATTCCGATCAACGCGATGATTACCGAAACATCCAACACGGCAACAATTACCGAAGAGGTTGTTCGGGTTGAATCGACGATTTCCATTGAACTTTTGAAAGACGGTTGGCACGAAATTCCGCTTCGGCTTTCCGACGCCGCGATCACGAAAGCTGTGATCGGTAACGAAAAAGCGAAAATTCTCGGAAGTTCCAACGGCGGTTATCGGCTTTTGGTCAAAAAGAGCGAAGCAGAGAAAACCGAAAATGCGGAAAACAACGAAAATAATGAAAATTCCGAAAATAACGCGCAGAAACCGGAACATCTCGAATTAACGTTGCATTACGCAAAAAGTATTGAGAAATCGCCGGGGCGTAATTCTGTTTCGTTTGAAGTACCGCAATCTCCGTTGGGACGTTGGAAAATTATTGTACCGGAATCCGGCGTCAAAATTGATTTTACGCCGCTTGTTGCCGCTGCCGAACAAAACGTAACGGAAAACGAAACGGTTTTTGAAGCGTTTATCGGTACGGTACCGAAAATTCAGATTGCCTGGACTCCGAAAGCGGAAGGCGCAACCGGTCTGGACGCTCTGACCAGCGTTCAACTGTTACAACAAACAACGATTGACGAAAATATTTTGCGAACCTCCGCGCGGTTTGATTATTCGATCAGCCGTGCGGCGATTACCAATCTTGCAGTTCGGATTCCGAAAGATCAAAAGGTTGCCGGAGTTTTTGATCCGAATATTCGTAAATGGTTTGTCGAACCGAAAGAGGCTGATCAGATTATTCGTATCGAATTATTTGAACCGGCAAGAGAACGTCAAACGGTTCAACTGGAATTTGAAAAATTACGCAACAATAACGAGTCGAAAGTAATTGTTCCTGAAATATCGGTTGTTGATGCGGGGCGGATGCAAGGGATTTTGGTTGTTCGTGCCGCCGACGAATTAACTATCGAACCAGTTACGTCCAACGGTTTACTCCGAATGGACGCTTCGGAATTACCGGAAACGTTACGGAAATCAGGTAACGTATGGGACGCCGCTTACCGTATTCCGGCAACATCTTATACGTTGGAACTTGAAGTCGGCAAGGTGGAACCAAGAATTACCGCAACGTCGCAAATTAATGTACGACTTTTGGCGGGGTCGCTTTATACACAAATACTGACCATGTTTGATATTGAAAAAGCAGGAATATTTCAGGTCTCGTTTGAAATTCCTGCCGGTTCACAAATTCAAGGAGTTACGGGAAGGCAGGTTCAATCTGATGTGAGAAGTCAAATTCAATCGGCTACGGGAATGCAAATTCAACCTGTTATGGGAAACAAGCCGGATGAATATTTGTATCAATCTATTGAAGTTGCTTCCCACACTCTTGCTCCGACTGTTAAGAACGCCTTAACGCAAACACTCACCGTTAATTTCAAACGGAAAGCCGTCGGGAAAGTCGGACTGTTCATTATGTTTGCGAAACAATTTAACGAACCGGATTTACAATCGCCGACCGGAAAATCGGTTGATATTCCTATTATTCTGCCGTCTCTGAGCAAAGGTATTGCTGAAAAATCGGACGGAAAATTACTCCTTTGCGCCAAAAATATGTTTCGAATAAATCCGGCCGATATTGAAGGGTTACAACAAATTTCATTACAACAATTGCAATCGCCCGCATGGCATATTCCAATAGATAATGACGCTCAATTGGGTTTTCTTGTTGCCGATTCCGACGCAAAATTGACGCTTCGCGCGGAACGCCGTCAACCGCAATTGACGTTACGCGAGCTTCGTACCGTGCGTATTGACGAAGGATCGATTAAAAACGAAGCAAAATTTTATTACGAAATTCTTTTCAGTACGATTAAATCGCTTCGCATTGATGTTCCCGAAAAATTATCCGGTCGTCTGAACATTAGCGGAGCCGGAAAAGGCAAAAATCCCAAAGTCCCAAATGACGCCGCCGATTGGCGCGAACAGATGATGACGCCGCAACCGGATGATGTTGCGGAAGGTTATGTTGCGTGGGAATTTGCTACGAAATCAAATTTATCAGGAACGGGCGTGCTGGAACTTTCGTGGGACGACGAACTTGCGCAACTCGAAATCGGAAAAAGTCTGTCCATTGATATTCCGCGGCTGTTACCGAAAAAGCAACAACCGGCAGACCGAATTTGGGGACAGATTATTGTTTCAAAATCACAAAGTATTGATCTTGGCGAATCGGAAACCATGAAAGGACTCAAACCGATTGATCCGCTCTATGACATTTCCGAACAAGACCGGATGGACAACGCGGTTGCGGCGTTTGAATTTCATGACGATTGGTTATTGCAACTGATTGCAACTCGTTACAAAATTGAAGAAGTGAAACGGACGAGTATTGAACATGGTCTTGTCCGTGCCAATTTGAGTTTTTCAAAATTCGGTACGGAAATTTCCGCACAAGCGTTGTTTCGGATTCGGAGCGTTTTGCAACGTTTGGATTTTGCGATGCCGTCCTATTCAAAAATTGACAGTGTTCGTATTAATGGTCAGCGCGTGGTTCTTGAAACGGATAACGCCGACGGAACAACGCCGCGATTTATGATTCCGTTGACTTCGGTGCCGCCGGACACGCCGTTCCTGCTTGATATTCGTTATTTTATTCCGCCGGACTGTAAAAACCGTATCGAAATTCCGTCTTTTCCCGATTCCGGCGGTTCTTCGGAACCGGCTGTACAAAAAGTTTATCTTGCAGTTTTTGTACCGCAACAATGGGTCATTACCGGTTATGATAAAGGGATTTGGTCAAAGGATTTTACGTTTTATCGCGGTTCGGAATTTATCAACGTCGTCAATCAACCGAATATTCCTGTTCTATTGTCCGATACTTTTTTAAAAAATTTATCAAACGATTTTTCAGTACAGGGAACGCCGTATCTTTTTTCCGCATTGCATCCGCGTGAAGGCGATTCGCTTCGGGTGTACGTTTGCGGCGATAAAATCGGTACGGTTTTCTTTTGTGCTGCGGTTATTATCGGTCTTTATCTGTTGCGTTATTCATGGATAAGGCGTTTTCAGATCACGATTTTTTTGGCGATTCTTTGTGTTTTACTTGGTTTTGCGTTTCCGACAGGGACGCAACTTTTAGCCGCCAGTTCAGCACTCGGCTGGGGCGTTAAAATTGTTGCGATTAGTTGGATATTGCAAGCCCTTTATCAGGGAGTTACTGCATTACGAAACAACCGTAAAATGAACAACCGGCAAGATGTTGAAACTCAACAACATACTGAAACTCAAACTCCAGCCGAAAATCAAATTCGTACCGAAACTCAATCACAACAGGAAAATCAATCTGCCGAATCGGTTCCGACCGAAGAAAGGAGCGGAAATCATGACCGTTAAATTTTATTTTTTGTTCCAATTTTTGTTTATTTCCCTAATGTTCTCCGCATTATTTTCCGCAACGATTTTTTCACAAGAGCGGGAAATATTCGTACCGGAAACTGAACTCGGCGCTTTGTTTGAAGGTGCAACAAACCGTATTCTGATTAAGCGCAACGAATTTGAAACGCTCCGTCAACAGGCGCGTGAAATCCGTTTGGAAATGGCGCAGGACAAGGATAAACCGCCGGCGGAAGCGGTTTTGTTGTCGAGTGATTATCGTGTTGAAATTTCAGGATTTCGTGCGGTTATTGACGGAACTCTTGAAATTGACGTGTTGACGAATGATCCGGTGAGTATTCCATTACCGTTGGAACGTGTCGCCGTGCTGGAAGCGGCGTTTGACGACAGTCGTCAACCGGTGATGATGTCGGACAATAACGGACAAAAAATGATGATTCTTTTAGGAAAACAACGATACCGGATTCGGTTACGTTTAACCACGCCGTTGGAAATCGACGCAACGCGTCAACGATTGAATTTCCGGATGATTTATGGTACGGAAACATCGTTCCGGTTGTCGATTCCCGGCGATGTGGAATTGAAAGGCGGTGCGGCGGTGTTGTTACGGAAAGTAGAAAACGGCGCAACACATTTTGATCTGCTCCTGCCGCCGGAAACAAGAAATAATCAAACAGAAATCCTGATGTCGCTCAATTCCCATCGGAAAGGAGAATATAGTGCAAAATTAGTTCGAAGTGTTCAGTTTGCAGAAGTTACGGAACATTACGAGCGGCTTCACGCCACTGTTTCGCTTAATGAATTACATCAGGGTGTTCGCGAAATATCTTTTTTTGTACCTGAAGGATTTGAAATCACGGAGGTGCGATCTGTGTTTCTTGACCGATGGAATGTACGAAAATCAGAGGAAAAATCAAATGAAAAATCGAACGAAAAAGATAAACGCGATGTGTTGACGATTCTGTTTCGCGAACAAGTTCCCGATTTAACAACGATTTATCTTTCGGCAATTAAGTTTGCTAAAATTGATACACAATGGTCTTTTCCTTCGTTTCAACCGTTGGACACGGCGGTTCATTCTGCGGTGTTGGGATTACTGTTGGATGAAGACCTTGAAATGTTTCATGTTGAAAGCAACCATCTTTCTCCGATTGATGCGTTATCGCTCAAAGATGCGATTCCGCCAAGTGCATTGGAATTGCTGCCCGGTTCGCCGACGCTTCGTTTGGTCTCTGCTTGGTATGCGCCGGGAAAAGATGAACTGAATAAAAACGTTACCGCAAAATTCCGAAGAGCCGAAACAGATACAATAATTGAAACGGTACAAAATCTGATTTTGTCGGAAAAGGAACCGGTTCTTCAATATACTGCAAAAATAACACCGCGAGTTGGAAAGATTTTTGAAACAACACTTGAAATTCCTGAAAACTGGAATGTTTTGAATGTTCTCGACGCTGCCGGACAACCGCTTGATTTCCGTTCAGTTAATTCCGAAAACACGCCGGATCCTTCTAAAAACGTTTCAAAAAATATATCTGATAAAACATCTAAAAGTGTATCAGAAAAAATATCTGGAAAAATAATTGTTCGTTTTTCAAAAGGAGTTGCCGCCGGAGAATCTGTTCAATTTTTGTTGCGTGTTACCGGTAATGTTCGGGATTGGTTTCAAAACGGTACAGAAAAATCGTTGCAATATCCGGTGATTCGGATTCACGGTTCGGCGAATGAACAGGGAACGATTTCGGTTCAGAATGAATTTGAAGACGATTGGGAAATCATTCCGGCTCAAACGGAACATCTGACCGCACTTAACGGAAATTTATCGTTTCGATATTCGTCAACGCCTTTTGTATTGCCGCTTCGTCTGGAAAAATTACAGCCGCGTCTTAAAGCCGGAACAATTGCTTTTTACGGTTTTGAACCGTCTTTATTTCGTGTTCGTTACGAGATTGATTGTTCCATTGAACAAGGGACGGTGCGGCAATTAACGTTATTGCTTCCGGCATCCTCGCCGCCGACTCCTTCCATTCAGGGACTTAACGGGCTGAATATTAAAGAAACGTTAAGTGAAGAAACCGAAATAAACGGACAAAAATTCAGACGATGGAAAATTTTGTTCGCCAAACCAACGAGCGGAAAAGTACGAATCGGTATCAATTTTGAACAACCAATTTCCGAACAAATTTTTACCAATACCGATACCGCAACTTCTTTTGATTTGCCGCCGGTTATTGTGGAAAACACCGCTTGGCAATCGGGGTTGGTTGCAGTCGAAGGCGATGAGGAACTTGATCTCACGATTCCGACAGAGCGCAACGGTAAACCGGTTTTGCGTTCTGTTGATGCCGGAGAAATTTCTGTTGCGGTATATCGTCCGGGTAAACGTTTGCTCGGAGTTTATTCTGTAACCGATCCGCAAAATAATGTTACGATTAGTATTCGGAAAAATCAGACGACAGAACTTCTTTCCGCGCTGATACGTCATGTTTCCGTAACAGCACGATTTGACCGCTCGATTGGCACGGAATCAAATAACCGCATCGTTTTGACCGAATGGAATACCGGTGTTCTTTATTCCGTTTTGTACGAAATTCAAATTGCCGGCGGAACTGCGAATATTAGGACATCGCTTGATAAATCGGATGAACTTTGGTCGATAACGCTTGACGGCGAACCGATTAAAGCGCAACGTGTCGGCGATGAAATTTTGATTCCGGTTTCTGCACAACACAATACTGATTTCCGCCGTCTTGTGTTGCTTTATCGGAGTCAATCACGTTTTATTTTTGTTCCAGAAAATAGGGTGATTCTGAATTTTCCGGCTCTTTCAATTAACAGAAAAAAGGGAAACGAAAAAATTCCGGTCATGCAAACGTCATGGAATATCACTCCGCCTTTCGGTTACAAAATTACTCGAATCGGCGATTCTGTGTTACAGGAACCGCAGCCGGCATTGTTTAATCTTTTTCACGGTGTTGTCGGTTTCTTTACGGTATTGACTTATCGTCCTGTTATTTTATGGAATAACGCACCTATAGAAAAAATGAAACAATCGCTTACTCTTCCGCAACCTTATTATCAAAATAATCGTATAAGTTATAATAACAGCGAACATAAAAAATCGTTGCAAATCCCCAAAGACATTACTTCAACACTGCAAATTAACAATAACAATATACTTGACGATCAATATGGAACACCAACAGGAAAACCGGGACAATTAAAGAAAGAGAAATCAACCATTAAATTTATTACTGAAGATTCTGTTTCTTTCGATATTCGACACGAAAATCCGGCGATACAAACATCGGAATCTGAACAAACACCGGAATCCGGTACGGTAATTGCGGGATTATCATCGGCACAAAAAACGTTGCCTCAAACCGTCCGCCGGCTTCAGTCAATACAACCGGTTTCTGTTATCGTTTCGGAAAATATGGCAATCGATTCTGTCGGCAATTATTCCGTGATCGGCAGTCGGGACAACCATGAAATTTACGTACAATTATCTCGTATTGCCGCCGGACAACATTGGGGCTGGATTACATTTTTGGTTGTTGTTCTGGTTGGTTTGTTTAGTCTTGGTCAATCCCGTCAACGCCGGACAATGTTTGTGTTCGGACTGTTGATTTTAGGAACGGTTTTAATTTTCGTTCCCGGTCTTGAATTATTCGCAACAATTTTCAACGGAATTGTTTACGGTGCGGCGTTGACCGGCGCGGTTTATCTTGCCAATGCTCTTCGGTTAAAAATTGTTTCGGTAAAAGTCAAACCCCAAAATCACGAATCAACTATTTCCGCAACAAATCTTGTTTCCGTTTTATTTTTTATGTTCCTGTATTTACCGGTTCACGCCGCTGAGCAAAATGAAAATCTTCCAAAGATTCAATTTCCCGAAGACGCTATTATCGTACCCTATTCTTCGGACAATCTTTTGGGAGACTCGCTGCCCGATCCCGACAAATTAACGTTACCGGAACAATCCTTGCTGGTTCCCTACCGTCAATACACCGCAACACTTGAACTCATCCGAAAACAGAACGAAAAAATTCAAACCGATAAAAATGTACAAAAATTTGCGGTTCCGTATGCTGTTTCTTCCGCTGAATATCAAACAACATTGCCGACCGACGGCAATGATATTTTGTTACAAGGAAAAATCAATATTGATGTTTTTACCGATCAAATGATTCTTGTTCCGTTAACGTTGGAAAACGGTGTTTTTGTACAACCGTTACTCGACGGCAAACCGGCGGCGCTTCATTCAACAAGCAATCGTCAAACTTTTCTCCTTGTTGAAGGAAACGGCAGACATGAATTATCGTTTGGTATTCGTGTTCGGATTCAACGTCAAGGCGGTTGGCGGATTGCGTCGGGCAAACTTCCGGCTGCATCTGTATCGAAAATTTCGTTGACCTTGCCTGACGAATCCGGTGATCTTTTAACCGGTAATCCGCTCGACAAGAAAAAATGGTCTTTCGGTACAAAAACGGTGAACACAAATACGAATACGAATATAATCACAGATGTTGCAAAAATTCAGGAAAAAATAATCGAAACCTCTCCCGAACCGAATGGTTCTTTTCATTGGCAATGGAGATCGGCGGTGTCGGAAGAAAATGTTGACCGGAGTCTCGAAGTGGAATCGGTAATTCGGTACGATATTCAGGACGACGGCGTGTGGGTACGTTGGACTCCTCTATTTCGTATCAGTCGGGGAAAATGGGAAATGTTTCGTTTGTGTTTGCCGAAAGATTATCTTATTGCGGAAATTGCCGGTGAAAATGTACGCGGCTGGAATATCGTACAAGAAGATTCCAAAATACGAACAATAGATATTGAACTCCTGAAACCGGCTGAAAAAATTGAAACATTATCGATTCTGCTGTCCGCTCCGCAAAAATCGGTCGAATCGCCGATAGAGTTATCGTTGCCGAATTTAACGGTTCCCGATGCGGGAATTCATCGGGGACAGATTGATTTATTTCACAGTACTTCGATGAAATTCACGCTTCAAAACTCAACCGGTTTATCGCCGACGAATCCCAAAGATCAGACGGAGCAGCAGACGGCTTTGAAATTTAATACAAAAGATCCATTCGGTTTCATGTTGTTCCGGTCTTTCCGGTTTTCTTCTGAAGATTATTCGTTACGGATTACAGGGAAACGGACACAGACCAACCCGTCTATTGAAATTTTTTCCGTATTAAAAATAACCCGTCAGGATGTTTCTTTGGAAACGAAAATTCGGATTCATCCAAACAGGCAGCCATTTTATAAATCCATCCAATTACCCGAAAAATTTGTATTAAAAAATGTCAATGTACCGGACGGAATTTTATGGAATCGTGAATCCGGCAATGATAAAGAGCGTAAACTCAATATTATTTGTGCTGACGCTCGTTCTTCTCCGGTTGAAATTCTAATGGACGGCGATTTCAGCGGGGCGTTTTCCAAAGAACGTAACGAAATTGAAATGTTGCCGGTTTTCAAAATAGAAAATCGAAACACACATACGATTATTGCCGTTCTTACGGAACCGTCGCTGGATGTTCGGGCGAATATTTCCAAAAGCGTAAGTATAATGACTCCTGATTCCGTGTTTTCACGGTTGTCTCTTCCAGAGCAACGTGAATTGATACGGATTGTATTATCCTTATGGTCTTCGTCGAAAAACCTCGACTGCAAACTGATCCTTTCTGAACGAAAACCGGAAATTCGTTGCAGCACGATTACTAATGTTCGGACAACCGCCGAATCAATTGAAGAAACAACATTGCTCGATTTTGATATTACTAAAGCAGGAGTTCGGAATATTGAATTTGTGTTACCCTCATGGATGAACAAGGCTAAAATTGATGTTCCATTTCTCCGGCGTAAAACAGTTACACCTCTTGATACGGAAAATATCGAATCGCCGGTTCTTGTCCGTCTTGAACTTCATGAAGAAGTGATGGAACAATTGCGGGTTTTGGTTCAAACAGACCGGCGTTTACAGTCTGAAACAGATTACCATGTTTTCGTACCGATTATTCGTACCGGACAAACGATGCGGCAATATATTGTTATGGAAAATGACCGGCGTTCACCGGATGAGATGGTTGTTGACCGGCTTCAACATCTTCAAGCGTTGAACCGTCAGCAAAGCGAATGGAGTTATCTGGCGTCTATTCTCGGCGGAAATGTTACCGAAGCTTATTTTGCAACGAAAAAAGATAGAGTCGGTAAAGACAATTCCGATAAAAATAGTTCCAATAATAACAGTTCC
>JAIRLW010000133.1 GCA_031259095.1 Planctomycetaceae bacterium
CAACATCGCCGCTCCATCACCCAACCACGTGCTTGGGCTTACCGAACCGCTCGGAATTTGGTGATCGACCGTTTTCGGCAAACGAAAACAACCGTATTACCGGACACAATGCCCGCCGAAGCAACTCAATTCAATCCGGTTAGTATTACCGAAAGAAAGGAAGAAATCGAAATGATTCAGCAGAAAATCAATAGATTATCCAACCGGCACCGTGAAGTATTACGGTTGAAGTTTCAGGAAGGTCTCAAATATGCCGAAATCGCCGATGTTCTCGGCGAACCGGTTACAACGGTTGCGTGGCTTATTCACGAGGCAATCACAACGTTACGCAAGGAACTCGATGGAAATCGCTAAAAATAGTTAAATAGTTAATAATAGTTAAACTGTTATCGTTTTCCTCATGCTGTTCCTTGTTTTTTCACCATCCACAACATTTCTAACAATATTCTTAACCATGACAATTTTATCCAAATCAGACCAACGTCTTACTTCCTTCGTTCTTGGCGAATTGCCTGAAGCGGAAATGAAAGAAATTCAAACCGCAATCAGCACCAATCCCGAACTCCAAACGGAAATCGAAAATATTCGCCAAACTGTTAAGGAAATCGAGACCGCAATGAAAAATGAACTCTTGCCGGAAAAACTCAATCTTGCTCCGAAACCCCAAAAACGGTTTATGCGGATTGCCGCTGCAACAGTTACCGCAACTCTTGCCGCTTCATTACTTATTGCTGGCATTGTTGTTTTTACTTCCGATCTGTTGCCGGAACGTAAATCAAAAATCGCCGGACTGGAAGCAATGACGGTGGTGGAAGAATCTGATCGATCCGATTTTTCGATAAATAACGGTAGTACACCGCCGGTATTCACGCCGCTAACTGAAATACTGCCAACTGAAATACCGTTGACTGAAATACCGCCGGCTGAAATGCCGTTGACTGAAACTGTTGTCTCCGGCAACCCCGGTAATGTGGACTTGAAAAAAGTACCCTATCATGGAGTTTTGGGAGTTTTAGGTACTCGTGATTCCGGTAGTGTGGACTTGGAAAGTTCCGGCGAAATTAGCATGAGGACAAACATCGCGGCATCGTCTTGGAATGCAGGTGTTGGTGAACGTTCCAGCGAAATTGGCATGAGGACAGACAGTTTCGGTAAAACTGGACAAATTATTGCTAAAAGCGGAGAAGGCACTACTCATATTTCCGGTGCTTCTCATTTTGGTTTGCCCGTTAATTCTTTGCATGTTGTTGCGGGAGTTGAGGAGGAAAAATTGATCAGGCATGATCCTTATAATTCCGCCAACGACGAAGCGTACAAGAGTGCGGAGGAGAATGAATTTAAGCCGGTGAAAATCGGTGAATTTTCGACATTTTCGATAGACGTGGACACGGCGTCCTACACAACGATGCGGCGTTATCTTGATGAAATGGGGAAACGTCCGCCGGTAAATTCTGTTCGGATTGAAGAGTACGTTAATTATTTCAAGTATGATTACGCACCGCCGACCGACGGCAAACCGTTTGCAACACATATTGATATTTCTCCTTGTCCTTGGGAACCCAAACATCTTTTAGCCCGTATTGGAATTAAAGGCAAGGAATATTCCACAGAAGAACGTCCGGCGTTGAATTTGGTGTTTTTGATTGATGTTTCCGGTTCGATGGAAGCGTCTAACCGTTTACCGCTTGTCAAACGCGGTCTGACTGAACTGGTTGAAATGTTGCAATCGAAAGATCGTGTAGCGATTGTAACGTATGCCGGAACAAGCCGTGTGGCGTTGCCGTCTGTTTCGGGACAGGAAAAACGGGCAATTCTGGATTCTATCAACAGTTTAGGGGCAGGCGGTTCGACCGCCGGAGCCGCCGGAATTAAAACTGCTTATGAAGTTGCACGAAAGTATTACGACAAAAAAGCACAAAACCGTGTGATTTTGTGTACGGACGGCGATTTTAATGTCGGCGAAACTAACAACAAAACACTCGAAGAAATGATCGGCGACGAAGCCAAAAGCGGCGTGTTCCTAACAATTCTTGGTTTTGGAATGGGCAATTACAAAGATGAACGGCTTAAAATGTTGTCAATGCGCGGCAACGGCAATTACGGTTACATTGACACGCCGGAAGAAGCACGAAGGTTGTTGGTCGAAGGTTTAACCGGAACTCTGTTTGCGATTGCGAAAGATGTTAAGATTCAGGTTGATTTTAATCCGGCAACTGTTGCGGGTTATCGGCTGATCGGTTATGAAAACCGGAAACTTCGTGATGAAGATTTTCACAACGACAAAATCGACGCCGGAGAAATCGGCGCCGGTCATACGGTAACGGCGTTGTATGAAATTGTTCCGACCGGTGAAAAAATTCCGGCAACAGTTGACCAATCACGTTATGACAACAAAACTCCCGCAACAAACAACAAAATTCCAAATAATCCCGATAATGCTGTGAAATCGAGTGAATTATCGAGTGAGTTATCGAAAGAGTTACCAAGTGAGTTATCGAATGAGTTATTGTTTGTGAAGTTGCGGTATAAACTGCCGGACGAGGATAAAAGTTCATTGCTGGAATATCCGGCGTCGGCTGTTTCCAAGACAATGGCTCCCGATTCACAATTTGCGGCGTCGGCGGCGTTATTCGGAATGCTGTTACGTGAAAGCCGTTACAGCGGCAATGGAACTTTCGACTCCGTTCTCGAACTCGCAACGCCAAACACCAAAAACGATCAATACCGCAAAGAATTTCTCGAACTTGTCAAAAAAGCAAAAGAATTAAAATAAAAGTAATTATCAGTGGAATCATTGTCTGAGGTTAAAAAAGTATTTGCCCTGAAAGGGCAATAGGATTTTTTACTGAATAGCCTACCCCAACGGGGTAGGCTATAATCCTGACGCCCCTTTCGGGGCTAATATAAAAAATAATAATTCCACTGATAGATTACGTTTTTAGAAGTTCCCTTCAGTAGAATTTCCGTAAAATATTTGGAATGGAACATTGCCATTATCTTATCATTCATAGGAAACAACACGTCCCGAAAAAATAGTACGAATATAATCCGTTTCCTGTGATTTTCGGACAACAATAATCATCTTTTTCGTACATTCATCGTCCAGTAGAAAATCACCCTGCACGCGCCATTCGCGTTCATTTTTCCATCGATTGTCCGATTGCATCGTATCCCAGTCGGGAGTTGCTCCATACTTGAGTAACCGGACGCCTTTGGAATAAGCATATTCACGCGGAATACCAATCCCGTAAGGTTCAAAATTCATCCGTTGTAAATCCTTCCGCCATGTAAATAAAACGACAGAAGATGCCGGATGATTTTCCGTAAAAGAAGTTACCGCAATATCGCCCGCAATATGTAAACTTCCGGCACGGATTTTTCGTTCTGTGAGAATACGGTAAAGTGTCGCCAAACCGTTACGCGGCGCGGATTGAGAACACAGTAAATCGCTACAAAATTTCCGACGTGTTTCTCCGTCCCAAATTCCATGTTTCCCGCGCGTCCAATGCCAAAGAGAATCGTCCGGCAACGAACATAATTCCGACGAAGGTTCCCGCAACGAATATTTAAATCCGGCGGCTGGAAAACGGTATGAAGAACAATCAAAACGAAAATCAATCTGTTCCGCCGGCAATAAAGCGATTATTTTAGCAAGACGTCCGTTTTTTCGTAACCACAACGGATATAAACGTTCCGCGTTGAAACAGATAAATCGATCACGTTCTTCCCACGATTTAACTATTGTGTAAGATTTAAAAACGCACGAAAATTGTTCAGAAACGTCATCAATGGTCATCGGCTCGGCGATGACCGGATGGACTGGAATATGATGATCAAGCAACGCCGTTAAAATACAATCCCAATGCGTTTGTCCGGCAGAAGTTATTACAGTAACATCTTGCGATTTCAAAAATAACGCCGCCGCTTTCAACTGCTTTATCGGTAAATCCAGACCGCATAAATGTTTCGGTAAATGCGAAAAAAGCAACGCAATTCTTTTCATCAATCGCTAACCGTCTGTTTTATTGTTTTATAAATATATCCAATATCATTATTAGAAAAAGGTACTTTAGGGACGATAGGGACTAATGGGACAAATGATGTTGATTTTTCATAAAACGTTGTGGTTAAAAAAATTTTTTAGAGGTTCCCAATATATTGTCCCTAACAGGACAGAAATATAAAAATAATTTTTACGACTGCAAAAAGTATCGTAATAGTCGCATTGCCGCTAGACAACTTGAACACTGTGAACGACGAGAAATCGGATCGCCAAACGGCAGGCAACACCAATTGCCGCCCTCAAGCCGGTATCGCCGCCTATTTTTTGAAACAAACATCGCAGCAACG
>JAIRLW010000301.1 GCA_031259095.1 Planctomycetaceae bacterium
GGCGTCATCCGTTTGATTTTATGCTCCAATACTTCATACATAAGAAAACCTCCAAAACAGTTTTCTTATAGAATATCTCACAAACGCTAAGTAGTCAAGTTATTTAGCGATAAATCCTAAAACAGTTACTGACCTGTCGAATATGACCACCAGAAAAGACACTGAACCGGACTTATTCATCCGGTCAAGGCAATCCAATAAGTTGGCAAGAGTGATGTCTTAACGTTTTGAATCTCACCAAAACCGACCTTATTACCTTATTATTTGTTTATGTTTTTAATAAGGTAATGAGGTTGGATATATATTGTATCTTTGGCTACTGAGGTTGTTTTAAACAATCGTTAAGAAAATTAGGTGTAAATAAGGCTATTTGTCCAATATTCATACGTGTAAAAAAAATATTTCACTGATATGTTACAAAATAAATAAAAAAATAAATAAAAATAAAAATAAAGCCTGACTACTACCCCATAAAGGGGAATTTTTAGAGGCGCCCAATAATTAAAAATTTTTTTGGCAAATGATATTTTTAAAGATTCCTATTTTACAATCCCATCACATCGTTCATTGAATAGAGTCCGGGACTCTTGCCGAGCAAAAATTGAGCGGCGGCTAAGGCTCCTTGAGCATAACAATCACGGTTCGACGCTTTAACATTGATTTCAAGCGTTTCTCCCAGAAGACCAAAAAGAATGGCGTGTTCCCCCGGATTGTCGCCAATGCGTACCGCATGAAAACCAATTTCGTTGCGGGAACGTTCGCCCAGAACGCCGGAACGACCATGTTGTAAAACATTAAGTCCCATTTTTTCAGCAATAATTGTACCAAATTTTAACGCCGTACCGCTTGGAGCATCCACTTTAAACCGATGATGTTTCTCGATAATTTCCACATCGGTATCTTTATTTTTGAGCGTTTGGGCGGTTAGTTCGCAAAGTTTCATCGCAAGATTCACCGTCATACTCATACTTGGCGAAACCAAAACCGGTAAATCTGACGCCGTATTATAAAGCGTCTCGCTTTGTTCCGGCGAAATACCGGTTGTTGCAAAAACTAACGGGATTCGATGTTCAAGGCAAATCCGAACAAGATTGTCCATCCCTTTCGGTGACGAAAAATCAATCATCACATCGGGTTTTCGCTTCCAGTCCACAGTAATCGGCACACCGATAGAACCGATTCCCGCGACTTCGCCCGCGTCGGAACCGATTCGGGGATGTGTTTCCGCTTCAAGAGCCGCAACAATTTCAAATGTTTTGTCCGCAGACGCCAACGCAACAATACGTTGCCCCATACGACCGGCTGCGCCGTTAATACCAATTTGTATCATAATTTGTCCTGCAAAAGGGAATTTCTAAAAACCTCGACTGAAATCGATTTTAGTCGATTTCGGTCGATCAAAAAACGAGTTTTTAGAAGTTCCCAAAAGTAAAAAATAGTTTTATTGTAAAAAATGTTTGTGGAAAACGGTGATACTTTGAACGGTTATGAAGGATTTCGATGATTTTTATCCCATTTTCCGTCGAATTTGTCAAGTCCCATTTTCCAACCAACCCCGAATATTCGGTATTTTTAAAGATTTCCGGAATTTTTTCACGCCAATTTGGAAATATCAAGAAAAAAATTTTTTCCCTGTATTCCATTGGAATTTCTTTTTGTTATAATCTCCACAGTTGTTGCAATTGTATTGGAACCGCACTTCAGAATTAAAAATTCAATGAGAAAAAAGAAAGTTAAAACAAAAGCAGTGCGATGGCACGCATCGCAAGAATCCGACGAACTCATTTTCGCCGTTTGTGATCGTTATTTTTTTCAATTAGGCAAGTCCGCCCAAACCTCAGAAGGTGAAGAACGGCAACGCGGCGCCGCCTCTTCGGTTGCGGAATGGATTCAAACAGAAAAAAATCGAGTAGATATCACAAGGGAAAAAATTTATCCCCTCTTCTGGGAAGCCTGTCAACGCGGATTTCTTCTGCTGCAGGCTCCAACAGAACAGAATCTAAAAAAACATCTGGAAGAATTTTATTCTTTAGAAAAATATCCGGGGGAAATTACAGTTGTCAATGTTCGCGGCGATTCGGCGGCTCAACATGTTACTTCCACCGCAGCGGATTTAATTGTTGATTTGATTGACCGCGTTTGGAAAGAGAAAAAAGAAAAATATCCCAATAATCCCGCCGCCCAAGCGGTTCATCTTGGAATGGGAGCCGGTTATGCCGCCATGTTGGTCGCCAAACGTCTTGCAACAAAAATCCATTCCGGCGACGATGTTCCGCAACTTGTCCTGCACGCTATCTCGTCCGGCGGTTTCTTGCCCAACGAACCACACAAAGCGCCTTCAACCTATTTCACTTATTTCGATCCGTCATTGACAAATATCAAATATGTTGCCCTTTTTTCGGCAACCGTTGTTGATCACGATGACTACGAAAACTTAAAAACCAACCCCGGTATTCGATTTTCGTTTGAACAAAAAGACGATATTGATATTATAGTTACCTCTTTAGCGGCTGCCGATCATAAACACGGTCT
>JAIRLW010000417.1 GCA_031259095.1 Planctomycetaceae bacterium
CAGCGATTGACCGTAGTTGTGCGGCGGCGCCGTTACCGAATTTTCCGTTGTCGCCCAACGCGGTTTCCGCTCAACCGGAAAATGTAACCGCAAACAATTCCGGCAAGACGAATCAGAAATCCGCATCGTCCGTGCAATCGGCACAATCTGCGGTAATGATGTTACCGTCATTGTCGCAAACGCCGGCCATTGATTCGGGCAACAAAAAGTATGCGCAAAAGTATCAACCGCCGATTATCGAACCGGCTCCGCAAATTTCTGAAAAAATCGTTGCGGTGGAAAAAAAGATTGATAGTGAAAAACCAATTACTCCAAGTAACACACGGTTTGAACCAATCCACAAAATTTCCGTTCCGCCAGCAACTATTCCGACGACAACCGTTCCCTCCGTTACAGATCCGGTAACAAATAACAGTCATGCCGCGAACAATGTTGCAGCGAAAATAGAAAAAAAACCGCCTGCGATTCCCAAAACAGAAACCAATGACGAAATGCTTTCGTTATTTCAATTTGCCGACAATTTTGAACAGTCATCGTTTTCTAAGACGGAACCGACATTGCCGGAAAATCCGTTTATAACGGCTTCGACATTATCGGAAACGGAGGATAATCTTCATTCGACTGGCAATTTGTTACCGTTCCATTCATTGAAATCACCGCCATCGAAAGAATCGCTTTTGCCGCTCAAACCGGCAACGCCGCCGTTTTCCCAACTCCAACCCCTCAAAACAATTTTCGATCAGGAACCGAAAATTTAACTGATTGTTTGGCAGGTTAATAGGTCGGCGACTTATCCGGTCGGCGGTCTTTTGCCAAAAGGTCGCATTGAGTAGGGAAACATCGCCTACTCAATGCGATGTTTGTGTATTGATTTTGTCTTTTGAGAAAACGTATCAATTAATAAGGTAATAAGGTTTGTTGAAACAATTAGTTGAAACAATTAGTTGAAATAATTAGTTGAAATAATTAGTTAAAATAATTAGTTGAAATAATTAAAATTTCCGGACAACCCGAATCTGTTTGATATGTCCGCTCTGAGGTTCAAAACAACGAATTGTTACTTGAATTGATGTTAATCTTTCTGTGTAAGGCGGAGGACAACGCCATGTTGTCGGATCATTGGCTGCATAATTATCACTCACAGAACCAGTAACAACTGATTGTGGTGTTCCCACATTGTCTTCATATCCTTCTTTCGTCCAAGAATCAAAAACACACGGCATTGGAGAACCATTCCAAATTCGATTATCCGCTGTTCCATTATTTAGCCGCTCTGCCTTGTCCCATTTATGTGGATCAACTATGACTGTTCCATCACTATCTTTAAGAATTCGACGATTCTCCATTGAAGTATTGTAACGTCCTTTGAGTGTAAAACCGTAACCGCGATCACCAACAGGTGGAGGCGGAATTACTCCACCAGATATTGATGTATCATCTAAATCTTGTAGATAATTGACTGGATACCAATTCCATTCTTGAGTAGCTGGATCCTGTAGGTAAAATTGATCCTGCCCTAAATCAACATATTGCGGTGGAGCCCATAACCATGAAACTGAAGAACTAGACCTACCAGGCGAATCAGATGATACATCATAACACGGTACCCAATATGGGTTCCAGACTTTAACATCAAACGAAATGACGTTTTTCTGTACAATATCTTCACCAGCGCGTGAATGACGAGGAACTGTAACATAATCAATAATCGAACCACTTTGGGGATCAAGATGCCAATCAGAACCACTTAAACTGTTAGGATTTTCCCAAAAATCCCAGTAAGGAACTGGAGGATCGGGAATCGCCTTTTCATTCATGTTTACAGACGATCCACGCACTGGAAGTGGTTGTCCAGGTATCCAAGATGGAGAAACAGTTTCTTCCAATGTTGGCATTCGTAAATAGTACCATGCTGCATTGCTATTATCGTACAAAGGAAACGGAAATGTCCCATTAGAATGAGCAAACCGATTTTCCCGCCGAGAAGAGGCTTGTATCTCACGGGCTTTTATTGTTGTTCCATCAAGATAAACAGAAAGATCATTACGTGCATAAAATGATTCTTGATTTTGGTCAAGTGTTTCCTTATTGACGTTCGTATTATTTTCATCATACAACAAAACACGCCGATAAAGAGTTGTTCCGCGAACAAACCAAATAATTTCTGCAAACGATGATTCGTTCATACTACCGTTAATAAGCCCGCGAAACTTATAGTCGGCGCCGGCTTCCGCTGTAAAAGCGAGAATATCATCCATATCGCCAACTGTTCGATCAATGCCACTTACATCTGGACTGAAAGCAACTTGCGTTATCGGAACATGAAGACCATTGTTATTTGTAATATTATACGGAGCATTCATTCCTTCGATAATTTCCAGATAACCATCATCGGTGACCGTGTTACCATTTACCATATCGTTAGGTTTGCGAGCCAATGCCGGATCGATTTTGCTGAGGTCGCTTCTCAAAGTCATGGCGGCAGCGTTTAGATTTGCGGACATATTGAGCGATTTTTGGGTGTCGTTCATGACGGAACCGACATGCTGGAACATTTTTGTTACTCCAAGAAGAAGCAGTAACGATAGTGTCGCCGCAATCAGTAACTCAATTAACGTGTAACCGAAAGAAATTTTCTGTAACTTTTTCATGGTTTTTATGGGCGGTTTGGGATTGGCGGTTTGCGGGAAAACTCTTACGATAAAAAATCTGCTTGCGGCACGATCAACTCTCTACTACAGTAGGCCATTTTACCTCAATGTGTTTGGCGAGTTCCTTTCGGAATTCCCGCGATTTTTGATGATAATATTCTGCTCGTTCATTCAGAGACATGTGTTTCGTTTCTTCGTAATGTTTCTGTCGAATCCTACGAAGTTCTCTAAGAACATTATTATCTTTTTTCATAGTCCTCTCCTTTTTTAAAAATGAATTAAAAATTCTTCCGGCGTATAAATCGCAATCGCGCTATAATTGTTTTTTATATTGCATGCGTTTATTTTTTGTATTTTCGACTATTTGGCAATATGTTTTCTGTTCCAACTAATAATCATTATGAAAATACTGACTTTCAAGCAAACATACTACGAATAATTATAGGGAATCTCTAAAAATATCATTTGCCAAAAATCAATGGGAGATTATTAGTTAATTTTTGATTATTTGTCCCATTCGTCCCTAAAGTCCTTATAAAAAGGGACTTTAGGGACGATAGGGACTAATGGGACAAATGATGTTGATTTTTCATAAAACGTTGTGGTTAAAAAACGAATTTTTCAAGTTCCCTATATTCTATTTCAATCGAAACAGGCGAAAATGTCAACTGAAATCTGATTTTTTAGCAAGATTTTCCAGTAAATTGGTTCGATGTTGGGTGTAAAATCCGACCGCGCGGGCAAATGCACAAACCGTAATACTCCGAACTCCAACACCGCGCAACACCTTAGCAACCTCATTGCAGGTTGAACCCGTTGTAAAAATATCGTCCACCAACAGCACCTTTTTACCCGCTAAATCAGGAAAATAGTCACTGGTTCCCGTTTTGAACTGCCGATTCCGCCAAAAATTCCAACAAGAACTCAAGAACCTTTTTAACCGGTTCTGATTTTTGTTCATTGCAAAGGCATTGACGACATTCGTGGAACGGTTGTGAGCGGACAGCATGTATTGTAAATCGGTTGGGCGTATTCGGCGTACCCGTTTCGCGGCAACCGGAATATTCAAAATACGCCCCAACTCTTCCGCCAGAATATCCGGCGAATTAACCCCGCGCGTCCAACGCCGCCACCAATACATCGGAACAGGAATAATTACCTCCGCGTTTGCCTCACGAAGTTCTTCGGCACGCTGTCGGGCAAGCAACTGAGTAACCGTTCGCGCCAAAAATCCGTTTCGATCTGTTTTCATTCGCAAAATCAACTCTCGAAGTTCTGCTTCGTATTCTCCCAGAACAATCACCCGCCGAAACCGAAACCGCCGCGTCCGGCAACGACTACAACCAAACGTGTTGCGACGATTCGCTAACCGTTTACCGCCGCAACGTTTACAAAACATTCCCGCTGGCGTGGTCAACTTCGAGGTACACTCTTCACAAAACAAATTATTATTCTCAATATTCTCAATATTCTCAATAATCGCATTGCAAAGCGGACATATCGGCGGAAAAAATAAATCAAAGAAGCCGTGAAAAGTTGATAGTAGAAAGCGGAAAACAGAATAAATTAGTCGATTATTTGTCCCATTGGTCACGATTGTTCCTAATGTCCTAAACATTTTCATCAGAATTATTTATCCGGCGTCTCGAAAAATTAATTTTATTTCGATTTCAATCGACTGAAATCGATTAAAATCGAATAGTTTGTTTTTGAAAAAGGGTATATTTAGAGGTTCTCTTAAATCATTACCCCCGACAGGATTTGAACCTGTGACCTGCGGTTTAGGAAACCGCCGCTCTATCCCCTGAGCTACGAGGGCAAACTCTTAAAGCAATTTCTAAAAACTTGTGTTTTGATCGACCGAAATCAACCCAATTCGACTAAAATCGATTTTGGTCGATTTTGGTCGATTTCACTCGAAATTTTTAGAAGTTCCCTTGAAGAAACAGTAAAATAAAATAGTTATAAACGATTTTAATTTTACAACCAAACCCCGAAAACACAATCACCCGTTTTTCATTTTGGGATTCTGATAACCGTCCTTTTGTCCCGCCGGTCCCTATAGTCTCTATTGTCTCTATTTGTCCCTAAACATTTTTTCAGTGAAGGGACATTAGGGACAAATAGAACCTTAGGAACAACACTTTCCACGATCAACTGTTAAGGTGGATAAGATTGATAAGATATTTGTATTATACGGAATATATCTTGCGAGTAAAAACCAATAAAACTTTATTGCCGGTTGTTCGATGTAGTGAGATAACGGGAGGAGGGTGTTCCTTGTAGTTGGTGATTTTGTATGCTGATTAGAATCAGTCATCGTTTCCATCAAAAGGAGCAACCGACACATACAGTTTCGTTAAAGAACACAGAGGAAAAGCAAAATGAGAAAATTTATCATGGGATGCCTCGGCGTCGTCACCGCGATTTTGGTGGCACAATTCGCCCTGGCTGAAGTTAAAGCAGGCGTGTTCCAGGATTGCAGTCCGTGTGAGGAAATCTCCGAATGCAGTCCGTGTGACGAGGTTTCCTGCGATCCGTGTGAAGCCATCTGCGGGACTAAAAAGTCAAAATGGTTTGCCACCGGCTATCTCGAAGCCGGATTCTTCGCCAATGAATACGGGCAGAAGAATGTTTATTACCCCAAAACGCCCGGTTACAGCCACAACAATGTTGCTTACGGTAATGGCGGCTACAGTGCGCCATCCTACGGTTCCGACAAACCGTTGCAAAATGTGAGTAATACCGGCGGACAATTGAATCAATTGTACGTTTCGGTAGGAAAATCGGTGGACGGTAGTCATGGTTGGGATTTTGGAGGAACCGTTGATTTTACATTCGGTACCGA
>JAIRLW010000620.1 GCA_031259095.1 Planctomycetaceae bacterium
CCAAATATGGTTCGGATAATTCGCCGTAATATTGCGCAACAAATAAGAATATTTCTTGTGTTCCTGATTCGGAATCGTCATTTTACGTTGCGGATAAGTTGCAACAATAGGTAACTCTCGCATCAAACGATGCGCCTTGTCGCGGATAAGCCCTTACTTAATGAATAAGGCGTATGAGGGGGATTCTTGTCGCGAAAAGACAAAACAAGGTAAGATGGATCCCGTGACGCCGCCAAAGAAAAATCGAAAACAAAAGTGAATAGAACAAAGAGTTGTACAAACATCGAAATAGGGTGGAACGGCACTTCCGAAATATCAAAGAGTTCAGGCGGGTCTTGACACGGTAGGATAAATTAGATGAAACCGATAACGCCTTCATCGCAATCGCTAATATCATTATTTTTTTGCGAAATTAGTGTCAACACGCCCTAGCGTTCACCGGCTGGTTGTTAATTTAGGTTACTCAAGTCGGCGTACTCGCCGACTTGGCTCTGTGTGCGGACGGCAATTGGTGTTGCCTACCGTTTTGCTATCAATTTTCTTTAAAATTTGGTTTTTGTAGGGACTTTTGTCCTAATCTTTATTTTCACCGCGAAATTCACGAATGTTCACGAAAAAATTCGGAACAATCGTTTTCGTGAAAATTTGTGTCTTTCGTAGTTCCAATTCATTATTGGAAATTCCTGATGGTTTTCTATTTTGGGGAGATAATCAGAAAATTTTTACCCGATTTAAAAACTACTGGTGAACATTAATGTCAACACACCTTAGAGGCGATTGAGACAATGGATCATCAGATTCCACTCCATTCAGTTATTCAAACAGGGCGTATTGTTTGAAATCTTTTTCGCAACGAATAAAATTTTGGAATGACGCGATGAAGGCGTGTTCTGTTCCTAGTTGGCGGGCAACATTGACCGATTTGATTTTTTGCCGAAATTCTTCTGGAACTCCATTCAACGATACTCCTTTTTTACCGATTGCCTGAGGTCCGCCGATTCGGAAAAGCAATGGATAAAAACAAAGCGTTTCGTCGTCGGGGTTTACATGAATCAGCATTTTTTCTGTTGCGGATAATGCTTGATTGTATTGTCCGTTTGGCATTAGCGAACCGCAATCCAACGCTCCGGCTAAAAGTACAGACCGAATCAATAATTCGTTGCGAAATTCTTTTTCATCCGACAATGTTTGTAACGTGTTACAAACCAGTTTTGCGCCGAAACTGAAACCAATAAGTGAAACTTTGCTGTCCGGTTTTAGTTTTTGGAGAAACGACGCCAAATGCGTTGCTTGATGATCGGCGCGTTGTGCTTTGGTTAACACATCTTTTCGGATTCGAATTCCGCACAAAATTTGATCGGAGGGCCAACTCCAGATGAGGAGTCGATGTTCTCCGAATTTTTCTGCGAGACGATCAATGGCGATTCCCTGTTTTTTGGCGTCAGCGGAGGTTGTCCAATTTCCGTGAACAACGATGACCAACGGTTTTTGGGGAATTTGTGTTTCTAACAATTCCTCCAACGACGCGGAACGCCAAACCGGTGCGGATTGATTTCCGTCATCGAGTTTTTTGACAGCGAGAGATTCCAAACCTGTGGTTCCAGATCGTGTATCGGCAAACCAGGTATCTCCTGCTTTGGAAACAGAAACGAAAGTAAACGTAAAAGTAAAAGTAAAAGTAAAAACACTCAATACTAAAATCAGGAAAAAACGTTGCATTGCTCTATTTAAGTTTTGTAAAGGTATTTTTAGTCGATTTCAGGTAATGGTCAATTTTATCCTGTTAAAGGATAGTTTTTTTTTCAGACAATTCAAGAAAATCGAATGAATTTATTAAAAATTTCTATTTTTACCGAAAGAAGGGATTAACGGGGTTATAGTTTATGAAGTTGATTTGAAAACGAGATATTTTGCTACTTTCATTTGCATTTTCTTAAGTGTGGTGTAGAGTATCCTGACAGCAATAAGCATGACGATAAAGAATGGACTCTTTCGCCAAACCACTAAACCAGACTCACCCCCCCTTTTTTTTACAGGAGAGACAAACATGAAAAAAGTTGCGTTATTTTGTGCATTGGCCTTCGCACTTTCTGCATTTTCCGTTGGTTGCAGTTCTGATGGAAGTTTCAGTTTATGCCGGACAGGTTCTTTGTTCCCGACGACGCGGGCAAAGAAGGAAGCTGTTTACATGACGTCGGCAACAATTGGAGCGTGTGATGTTGCTTCGGCGTGCAATCCGTGCGAACCGGCGTGTGATCCATGCGAACCGGTCAATCCGTGTGATATGAGTTGCGCGGGTGTTGTTTCGAGAGGGATTCTTCCGGGTCCCGCCAACTAATGTTGCTAGAATTATCTCAACATTGGAGTGTTAGCGGCGTGGTTTCCTCTGCGCTGGAATCTTGGAATAGGGATTAGTGTTAGGTTATTCGTCCCACACTTGTCCCTATCGTTCTATTTGTCTCTAATGTCCTTAAAATTGAGACTATACCGTTTTCCTTTTAAAGACCTGTTTTATCTTTTCGTTTAACTCCGCAATTTAAGGTGTTTTTACAGTTCAAAAACCGGTTTTGAAAGTGAAAACGGTATAAGAGACAATTGGGACAAATGTTTTTTTTGTATCAGTATCATTTTTTTCGTCCCGTTTACAGATTACGGTCCGCAGATTACGCTGATTTTCGCAGATTGTTT
>JAIRLW010000626.1 GCA_031259095.1 Planctomycetaceae bacterium
TCTTGACTCCGTTTAATTTTGGTATCTTCAAAATCGGCAGAATTTTTTTTAGGCGGATATTCCCGTTTTAAAATATCGCAAACCTTTTTATTCCAATCTCCAAGTAAAGGAAATATATCTTCCATGTTCTACCTCTTGTGATCATTTTTGATTGGTCATATTGTCGGTGTTTTTTTCAAATTTTTCGATGGGCGGAGTTGGTAATTCTTTCACAAGTCGATTGATAATATCTTCGTTGGTCATTCCTTCGGCTTGCGCTTGAAAATTCGTACTGATTCGATGCCGTAACACCGGAATCGCACACGCCCGAATGTCATCAATTGCCACCGAAAACCGTCCTTCCATTGCGGCAAGAGCTTTTCCGCCGTGAATCAGATATTGTCCCGCACGCGGTCCCGCTCCCCAATCCACTAAATCCTGCACAAATTTCGGCGCCGATTCGTCACGCGGACGTGTTGCTCGAACAAGACGCGCAACATATTGAATAATATACTGACTTACCGCAACACTATTCACCAACTTTTGAAGATTAATAATCAATTTACCACTCAGAATTTTACGAATTTCCGTTCGTTCATTTCGAGTGGTTGTTGCTAAAATTTTTTCCTCTTCGGCAAGCGACGGATAATCAATCTTAATATTGAACATAAACCGGTCGAGTTGCGCTTCCGGTAACGGATAAGTTCCTTCCTGTTCAATCGGATTTTGTGTTGCAATGGTGAAAAAAGGATCGGGTAATTGATAAGTTGTTTGACCAACGGTAACTTCCCGCTCTTGCATTGCCTGAAGTAATGCGGCTTGAGTTTTCGGCGGAGTCCGGTTGATTTCGTCCGCCAGCAGAATATTGGTGAAAACCGGACCTTCAACGAAACGGAAATTACGTCGTCCGTTTTCGTCTTCGTCGAGAACCGTTGTTCCGGTAATATCCGAAGGCATTAAGTCCGGCGTAAACTGAATTCGTTTAAATTCAATATCGAGAATTTGCGAAATCGTACTCACCATTAACGTTTTCGCCAAACCGGGAACGCCTTCCAAAAGACAATGTCCGCGCGTAAAAATTGCGGCGAAAATTTGTTGAATGACTGGAGTTTGACCGATAATGATTTTTCCGAGTTCTTCCTGCATCAGACGACAATGTTGCCCAAATTCTTGCAACACATCGCCGAGATTTCGCGTTTTAGACGGCGTAACAGGCGGACTGGAAGACGGCGGCGCCGGTTGTTTTTCTGTCATGGGAAAATTAAAGTTGCGGATTTTGTAAAGAATTAAGATAACAAATTTATAAGGTAAGCAATGTCTTGCCAAAACAACATGTTGATGTATTGATCGATTGGCATTCTGTTTATGGACGGAAATCAGATGCCCAATTACTAATTTATGTTTTCTATTGAATTATAGGTTTTTATTTCATCTAATGACAAATCGGAATATTCAACAAGTTTATAATGTTTTTCCGCAATCTTTTTGACTTCATCATCAATCAATTTAAATTCAAAGATTGCTATTACATTATCTGACATAAATTGGGATGCAATAGCACGAACAATTAGTTCAGAGAATTTGTGTTCACATAGTTTTATATCTTGTTCTATTTGTACAATTCCAAGTTTGTCAGAACCACTTTTCGCCTGTACCGGAAAAATATATTGTTTACCATTTTTGTCTATACCAACGTAAATTTCATCAGTTTCCACTTGTCCAATTTCTGGAACAGTTGTTCTTAAATGATTTTGCAACGAATAACAAGTTACGCCGGTAAATATATCTAATAGTCGATTGTACCTTATTTTTGTTAATAGTGCCTGTTCATCATTCAAAGCATATTTTCCAACAATACCTGGAGTAGCGTCTGGGATTTTTATTTCAACAAGCATTTCATCGGGAATAATTCTCGAATGACTAACAAGTTTAAAAACATACTTTGCCCTTCCAACATTTTTTATTATCCATTCCGTACCTTCAGAGGCTAATGAAATTATTGATGAAGGCAAAGAAGTTCTGTATTTGAATGAGTAGATTATATCTCCCAGATTTAAGGGAAGGGTAATTTTTAATTCCTCTGCCTTTTTTATTAAATCGGGACGCTCAAAATATACTTCCTGATCTCCATCATTGTATTTGTCAAAAAATATTGACTCAATAAGTTTTGAATACCTGTTTAATTCATTATCAGCTGTCGTCATATTTTTGGTTTCCTCTTAACTATTTCTAAGAACAACAACTTCCTCATTTAAGTATTTTCCGCTGGTTGTTGATAATCGAGTTCTAAAAACATCTATTGTATCAACTTTATATCCTATGTCTTCTGCAATTTCCGCCAATATACTTCCGGTATTAATTAAAATTTGAAAATAGGACGCCTGATCACCGACAACGTAGGCTAAATAGGCATTATGATTTAAATATTCTTTTAGGCTTATCAAATGACGATATATTCCGCCAAAATATAATTCTACAACTCTATAATAATATCGTTCAAATCCTGATGTTTTACCTAATTCAATACGTTTATTTTCTATTTTTTTTGCGAGATTCATTATCCTTTTGTTATTCTTGACATATTTTTCATCATTATCTGATACATAAATATTCCTAGTATTTGATCGAAGAAGATTTTTTTTGTATTTTCTCAAATCTTCTTTGTTATTAATATAACCAAGTATGACCGATTCGAGTCTTGTTGTACGTGTATAATCTTTCTCATTGGGATACGGCGGAGAGGTAAAAACAATATCTACTTTTCCATTCAAATTAACATTTCTGGAATCCGCAAAAAAGACTTCCCCGTATGTATTTTCCTTTTCCTTAAATAAAGCAATATCTTTCGCGATGGAAACAACTTCTCTTAACCATAAATCGACAACATCAACATCATCTTTTTTCTTTCGCGCAACCCCAACTTCCGGTCCAAAATGTAAATTACTGTACGAATTGACTAGTTGTTTTGCAAACGCTAATCTTAAATGATTGTAATTTTTATTCTCTTTATATTCATTAATTACTTCTAACAACATGAGAGCTTTATGCAAAGGCAGAGGACTAATCGAATTTTTTATGAGTAGTTTTTCCTGCTCATGAGTTAACTTTAAGTAGTTTCCTTTATGTTTTTGTATCTTTGAACTTGCCTTTTTTTCAATATTTTTAGCAATTTCAATAATTTCATCAGGTTCTATCATCCAATTTATTTTAACTTGTGATGATAATAATGCCATGGGATTTGCCTCGAATCCAATAGAAGGAATACCATTTTTTTTGCATTCTACTAAAGTTGTTCCGGTACCGCAAAATGGATCTAAAACCAACGTATCTTTTGAAGCATTAAATTTATTTAAATAATTTTTTACCAAATGCGGCGGAAAAGACAATACAAACCTATACCAATTATGTATATTTGTATCAAGGTGAAAAAGCTTATTGCTTTCCATTTTTGGTTCTAACCGGATAACGTAGGACAACCTAAAACTCCTTAATTTGTAATATTTTAGTGGAATATTTATTTTTCGATTTTAACCCTGCTTACGAAAATAACACCGAAATCTTACCATTTGTCATTAAATTAAAAAAATAAATTTATGACTGCAAGAAGTATAGATTACCAATTTTATTTCTTCTGTTTTAGTAATCTTAATTCTTGCGTTGTTTTCATCGCGCAGAATTTCGGACCGCACATGGTACAATATTTTTCGTTTTCACCGTTTTGGTTTTGGCAAACGTTATTATTTTGGGCAACATTTTTTCGTGATTGTTCATAATACTCTTTTGCGCGTTCAGGGTCAAGTGAAAGCCGAAACTGTTCTTGCCAGTCGAACGCGAATCTTGCGCGTGACATTTCGTCGTCGCGTTCTCTAGCGTGCGGACGTTTTCGGGCAACGTCGGCGGCGTGAGCGGCGATTTTATACGCAATCACCCCTTGTCGTACATCTTCTATATTCGGCAGACCGAGATGTTCTTTGGGAGTTACATAACAAAGCATTGCCGCGCCGTGGAATGCGGCAAGAGTTGCGCCGATGGCGCTGGTGATATGATCGTAACCGGGGGCAATATCGCAAACAACCGGACCAAGAACATAAAACGGCGCACCATGACAAACATCGATTTGTCGTTTGATATTCATTTCGATTTGATCGAGCGGGACATGCCCGGGACCTTCGATCATAACTTGGCAACCGATTTCCCACGCCCGCACCGCGAGTTGTCCCATGACCTCAAGTTCTCCGAATTGCGCCGCGTCGGACGCATCATACAAACAACCCGGACGCAACCCGTCGCCGATACTCCAACACACATCGTATTCTTTCATGATTTCGCAAAGAGTGTCAAAATGTTCATAAAACGGATTTTCACGTTTATGGGCGACCATCCATTTTGCGGTTAAACTTCCGCCGCGTGAAACAATTCCAGCCAAACGCTGATTGGTCAAGGGTAAATGTTTTTGCAACAAAGCGGCGTGAATGGTCATATAATCGACGCCTTGTTTTGCCTGATGTTCTACTGCGTCGAGAAAATTTTGGGGAGTCATATCGAGAATATCATCGAGTTGCTCACAGACCTGATAAAGCGGAACCGTTCCAACCGGAACCGTAACTTCATTGATAATCCGTTGCCGTAACAAATCGATTTCCGAACCGGTTGACAAATCCATAACGGTATCGGCGCCGTATTGGACGGCATATTGAACTTTGGCGATTTCGCACTGGGAATCGCTGGTGAGCGCGGAATTTCCAAGATTGGCGTTAATTTTGGTACGCAACGCGATTCCGATACCGATTGGTTGAAGTTTTTTTGCCCGATGAATTTTATTTGCCGGAATAACGAGTCGTCCTGCGGCGATTTCTGCACAAATCAATTCCGGTTCCAGAAATTCCTGTTCCGCAACAATAATCATTTCCGGCGTAATATGTCCGCTTTTGGCTTCGAGATATTGGGTCATTTTTTTCTTGTTAAGAGGGATTGGAAAATGTAAAAAGTTATCGAAATGATAAAAATGATAAATATTAGTATCCAAAAATGGTAATCCATAGATACGAAAAGTCCCAAAAATGAACTACAGGCACAAACATAATAGAGCGATAATTTTGCATTGTCATCTTTTTTCTCTAAATAAAAGACAACTTTTGCCCCTAAAATCATCACCGCGAAAGTAATCCAACGACCTTGCCATGAAGTAATCAGCGGCGCCGGAATTCCGAAACAATCAAAAAGGTGACGACATAATAATACCACAAGAACGATAAGATACGGAATGTAATCTCTTTCTTTTTCCGGTTTTTTTTCTGGTTGGTCGTCAACCGCAATTTTATTGAGTTTTGGTAATTTCTGCATGACATTTAACAGTTCGGTAAAGGTAAAAGTAGCAACTCATCGCGGCATAGCCGCAACTCAAGGTAGGCGAAGCGATCCTTTCGCCGAAGGGAGTACCAATGGAGTATTGATCTTGATTATTTGTCCCCTTAGTCTCTATCGTCCCTCATGTCCCTATAAAATGTTTCATGAGAGACAAACGATTCTTCATAAAACTCTGTGATTAACTTCATAAAACTCTGTGATTAAAAATGAATAATGAAAAGTTCTCTATGATCGATTAAGCCTAATGCCAACACGGTATTATGTCAATCCGTCTCTGGAGAATCTCACATAAATGACCAAAACAGATAGGCGACCTTTTGAATCATTGCGAGGTAGGTAATGTTTCGCCGAAGGGCTTTCACCCACCGTCGCGCCGGTTAAGTCTTAACGGATTCCAATTTGGTTTGCCCATCATAAGTAGATGGCAATAGCAAAATTCGCAGGAGGGGATTGCCTGTTGATGTTTACTCCATACCAAAAGGTTTGTAACGATCTATTTTAATTCTTGTCATTATTCAGTGAACGTTGTCATGTATGTGTCAAAAAATTTCAACAAACCTTATTTTTCCTAACAAAACGATCAGGAAACAAAAACAGGAACTCAATTCGATAATTGAGTTCCTGCGGGAGGGATACGCAGAGGAGAGTAACTGCGTATCAAAGTAAATGATGAATTAAAAGAAAAAATGGAACCGGAGGGGATAGACGGTAGAATAAGTTACTTTTTTTAAACACTGTTTTCACCTAGTTAACTTGACACATTCGATTTCAAACGTTTATTTTTTAAGCATCGGCGTTGTTGATACGTTAATTATCGCGGTTTCAGTTGTCCGATCATTCGATCAACCGCGACGTCCATTTTGTCTGGAGTATCGTAAGTCCCTGCGGCAATTTCTGTTCTGATTCGATTGACAAGATCAAACCGGATACCGGATGACGATGATTCGTTGTTGGTCAGGCTGCTCAGACGCAAGGCTTCATCGGAAATCTGAATATCATCTTGTAACGCGGCATATCGTGCGGCGGCGGACGACGATTCCTGAGTTGGAACCGTTCGATGCGGACCTTGAAGGTTGTGAGGTCCGTGAACATATTGGGCATTGTAAATTTCCATAACTAATCTCTCCTTGAGTTTATGATCCGTCACCGGATCGTTTTGGTTCTTCCATGCAAGGCGTCACATTGCCGCCTTCTTACCGGATTATTACGGCATTACAAAAAATTTGTTCACCGTTTGTTCAAAAAAGTTAAATTGTTCAAAAGATCAAAAATAATGCTGACTATTTTTTCCTATTTTTCCTAATCACGAAAAAGTTCCTTTAAATATATTTAACTAATATACCTTGCAAATTTGCTTTGCCCCAATTCTTTTTTTCGA
>JAIRLW010000011.1 GCA_031259095.1 Planctomycetaceae bacterium
CCTGAAAACTGTTTGTCCAAACTAATATCAACCAAGTTATTCAAATCGCTAAAAACGCTCACTTTTGAAAATTTCGTTACTCCGGTGAGAAAAACAAAACGTAAATAAGCATCTGCACTTTTCAAAATTCCGTAAAAACCCTTCAAGATTGACCGCATGGACTCATTGAGTTCGGGATTATCCAAGGTATTCACCAAAGGTTTATCGTACTCATCAACTAAAACAACCACTTTACGCTTTGATTTTTGGTAAGCGGTTTTTATCAGATTATCGAAACGCAAGGATAATCTTGTTGCGATATTGGTTATTCCCCATTCGACCTCGTGCATTTTCAAAATTTCATCAATGACATCATAGAGTGTCTGGGCATCTTGATAGGCGGCTTTGTTGAGGTCAACATAAATAACCGGATATTCCAACCACTCTTTTTCTAATTCGGCAATGGCTAATCCGTCAAAAAGTTCCTTTTTGCCGAGAAAATATGCTTTGAGTGTCGAAAGAAAAAGACTTTTACCGAAACGGCGCGGACGGCTAAGAAAATAAGGCGCATCAGTGTTGACAAGATGATAAATGTACACCGTCTTGTCCACATACACATTTTCACCTAAACGAAGTTTTTCAAAATCCTGTACACCTATCGGTAATTTTCGGTTATTCGGCATTAAGATTCCCTTTCATAATTTTGTAACCGTTCACGTACAATTAACGGTTTTTTAGGTTGGTACGAAAATTATGCGTATCGTTCAAGATTTGGGGTGTAATGTTTTTTTTGTTCTTCTGTTTCGGCAAACACTGATTCAGGAGTTACGTCGCTTTTCACATCAAACCATGCCGTATCAAATTCAACTGTTTCACCTCGTTTCGCGGCAATATTGGTTGTCAGGGCGATTACGGCGTCAGCCATTGCGATTTCGGGATAACAACGCGGCATTGGTTTGGAATGATCGGCTTCGGGGTTTTCACGAATGCAAAACGCCCAGTGTTCAATCTCTTCACAATAACCTCGGCTAATATCGCCGAAGGTTGCCTGTAACCCGATGGCGGCGGAAAGCGGGTCGCCGTCATCCGGTGTTTCAACAATCAGTTCCCGTTTTTTCCCTTCACCTTTAGCGGCAATTTTTGTTTTTTTATTCACTTCGGCGCGTTGGTAAAACATTGCTTCTTTTTCTGTTTCGATAACAAGTGTACCTTTGGTTCCAAAGACCGTTTCACCGTAACCGCCGAAACCATTACCGTTGATCGAAGAATATGCAACCGTAATTTTCCGTTGTTTACCGAGTTCGTCATTTTTATTGTAACCCGGTCCGGCGTAATCATAGACGCAATGAACATGATCGTCCACATCCCGATCAATCGGACTTTCCAAATCGGACGGAAAAATTGTACGGGTTGATGTTGCGCTGACGGCAAGCGGATATTGTTTTTTTCCGCCGTGCATTGCCGCAATAAAAATACTTGCCGCATCGAGTTGGTGCGAACCGAGTTCCGCCATCAAGCCGGCGCTGGTTCGGTCAAAAAGACGCCAACGAATCAGTTCTTCTGTTGCCGGTCGGTCATACGGTTTTGGTGAACCTTCAATTTGAAACTGCTCATTTTTGTAACCGTATTGTTCCGCTGATTGAAACGTAAATCCATTGAGTTCACCGCCTTTGACTAGAATTTCATCGGCGAGTTGTGCTTTTGTTTGAGCGATTTGCCGTTCCAGGAGTTTGCGGTCGGTTTCGTTTAATTTTGTTGCCGGATTGTTCAATGTTTTTTCCATGTTGGCGAGACTTCGTTCGATTCGTCCGGTCAATATTCCGTCGTCCGGTTTGATTCCTTTCGGCATTGGTTGTTTCCAACTGTCGGAACCGGGGCGATTGTTACGATGCCATTGCGCCCGAATATAATGTAAATCGCCCATCACGCCGCTTTGTAACAATTTAACAACATGGTCGTACAACACATTGTAATGACGTTGATGTCCGGTGGCGCAATGTTTTTTGTACAGTTCAGCCGCTCTTGCCATTTCTTTACAATTGGCAACCGTATGAGCCATCAATTTTTCGGTCAAAACATGATAACCTTGTTTCATTGCGGCAATTGCCGCCGGTGCGTGAAGAAAAAGCGGAAGCCCGATAATGACGGCTTCGATAGAAGTTTCGGGGTCTTTGTTATCTTTTTCTTTTTCGAGAAGTTCTTTATAATCGCCGTAAACCCGTACATGATTTCGGGCTTCGGCTTCATCTTTCCAGCCGTACTTGGCAATCAGTCCAGCACGAACCGACAACGCGGTTGGACTTGAAACATCGCCGTGAAATGCACGATATTGGTTAAAGGGACGAATATCGGCAATCGCGACAACCTGTACATATTTTGGATTGACGGCGCCGATAAGAACACTTCCTTCATCGCCGGTTCCGAGAACCGCCACACGAACCGGCTTTTCAACGGTTCCGTAACCGAAAAATTTACCGCCAAGTCCTTGACCGGACGATAATTCTTTCGCGTTGACTTCCTTGAGCAGATCACGTCGGAGTAAATCACTTCCAATGACTGCATAAAAATTTTCCTTACCGATGTTACGTTGGTCTGGTGTTAAGTGCATAGGTTTTGTTATGGGGTTAAAGGTTTGTTGTTATTGAAAATTAGGTTGTTGTTTCATTTTATTTTTTAAATACGGAACAGGCGGAAAAACAGAATTTACAAAAAGGGGTAAAATGAAATTCTGTTTGTTTCATTATTCCGTTTGTTCTGTATTTAAAAAATTGCTTTCTCTTTGTTGCGAATAAAAAAAACGTTGCAATTACACAAACCATTTCGGCAACGTTAATTTCGCAACTTTGGTGTAAAATGTTGATGCTTGCTGGGATGTTGAGGTTGAGGTCGGATTGGTAACTTTTAATTGGAATTGGATTGTTTTTAATGTTGTTAAAGATGTTATGTTGGGAATTGCTCCTAATTTGCTGAATATAATTGGTTCGGTGGTGTAGGTTTTGCCGTCGGTGGAAAGTGTTACTGTAATTGTTCCGAGTGAAATACTTTCTTCAATAAGTAATATGCCGGTGGTTTTGTCGGTTTTGGTGGAGGCGGAAACGATTAGTTCGTATTGGAATGTTTCTGTTGTGGGAATTGTTTTGATATTGCCTTGTGGAGTTTTGCCGGAGAACATGAACGCAAAATCGGAACCGTTTGCCAGTGCGTAACCGGATTTTGTGATGGTTGTGGTCATGGCATACGGAGTTGTTACGGCAACCTCATTGCTTGTTTCTGATTTGACTGTTTTGTTAAGGGCAATCACTCGGAATTTATAATCGGTTAATGTTTTTAGTGATTTTACGGTAAATTCAGTAACTCCTTCTTTTGTTGTTCCGGCGGATGACCATTTTCCGTTGTAATATTTTTCAATTTTATAACTTGTTGCGTTTGCGACAATATCCCATGTTAAAGTTACGGTTTTATCGGTAATGTTTGTAATCGCAAGATTTTTTGGTTCTTCCGGTGCGGCGGGCGGAAGTGTTACGGAGGCAACCGAAGATGGTTTTGTAGATTCACCACTGTTATTGATTGCATAAATTCTAAAATAATGTTTCATGCCGGATGTTAAACCGGTAATTTTTCCTTCCGGTGTTATGTTGACGGTTTCCCATGAATTTGTTTTGTTTGTTAATGAATGTTCAATACGGTAATTCAATCCCGCAACAATTTTCCATGTCAATTCAACTGCGGTACTGCCCTGCGCAACCGCTTTGACCGAAGTCGGAGATGCGGGAAGCGGCGGCAATGTTGTTATGTTAATTTCGTCTGATGTTGTCGAGAAACCATTGTAGGCAATAATTC
>JAIRLW010000070.1 GCA_031259095.1 Planctomycetaceae bacterium
GTTTTGGTACTTTTCGTACGGCTTGTGAATTTCCAGAACGTTTTACCGCAATTATTCCTGTTGCAGGCGGCGGTGAAGTCGAAAAAGCCGAACAATTAAAAAATGTACCAACATGGGCATTTTACGGTAACGCCGATGATGTTGTTTCTTATGAAAGTTCATCGAAAATGATTGATGCCATGCAAACCGCCGGATGCCGCGAAGCAAAATTAACAACATTACACGGCGCCGGTCACGGAATCATGCACGAAGTTTACCCAAAACCTGAAATTTATCGATGGTTCTTAACAAAAGAAAATAACCGCAGTCACTTTAAAAAATAGATATTGACAAGATTTGCCGGCTTTTTATACTGATGATCACGAGGTCAACTTATGAATGCCTATCACTTATCACAAGCCGAAACATGTTCCCGGAAAATACGATTACGGATTTTACGAATTCAGTGAACGCTCAATCGGTCTTACGATTGTTACAAAAGATATTAAAATTTTATCGTCAAAAAACAATTCCTCTTTTTGTGGACAATGCCGCTTATGACAAGTCAAGGTTGGTGAAGAAATGGTTGAAGAAACATAAGAATATCCGTTTGCATTTTTTACCGGCATATAGCCCGAACTTAAATCTGATCGAACGATTGTGGGGCTTTTTCAAGAAAACAATTTTATACAATAAGTCTATCGAAAAGTTTTCCGACTTTCAAGAATCATGCCGAAGCTTTTTTCGTTATCAAAAAAAGTATGCGGAGAACTTGCGCACACTCGTCACCGATAACTTTCATCTCTTCAAAAAAAACGATTTTCAAAAAGGATAGGGGATACTTCGGGATGTTTTCGGAACCAATCACATAATTCGTACTCATCTTGTCTCCAATCAATACAACTGCCTAATAAATATTGATGACCGTTTTTCGAACCACCAACAAAGTCATTGAAGTAGACCAACAAATGAGGAATAAATCAGTGAACTGTTCATAGCATTCCCAACAAAGAACATTGCCAAACAGGATTGCGGTATTATAAACTGTCTAAACAGACCTGTAAATCTTTTCTCTAAAAAATTTTTTGAAAAATTGCCTAGCGTTTACAGGCTGATTGTTAATTTATGTAATCAAAGATAGATAACCTTTCAGCGAAAGGATTGCCTACCTGATATTGACCAGACAGCGACCTCACAAATTCCGAAACAATCAGAGCAATAACATTTTTCGGTTACCGGCAAAATGTTTTGTGCCAGAGATCGTAACAGAGAAGAGTCCAGAGAAACCAATTTGGTGTTGCAAGAATTTGTTGTTTGGCTTTGGGAGTTAACCAAGATTGGGCGTCGATCTGTTGAACCGCATCGTACAAACAACCGCCGGGAGCAAGCCATGAAAAAATCGGTTGACCAAAACCAAGTTTAGGACGACGACTAAACTCTTCGGGAACATGTCGCGCTAACGCTTTTTTCAAAATCTGTTTCGGATTACCATGAACAAACCGCGCGTCCATCTGAATATTTGAAACAACACGAATCAGTCGGGAATCCTGAAACGGATTGTACATCTCAACTCCGTGCAAATGAAACATCGAACACCAATATGTCGCCGTCGCAATCCCTTCGCCGAAAAAACCAATCAACTGAGCGCGAAGCAAACTATGCGGATCATCGTTTGAACGCAACGGAATTGCCATTTGATCAAGAATATCTCGCCGGTAACGCATCGCATCAAGCATTCCGTTACGCCCAAACAATTCCTCCACACGGTTAAAATCGGTAAATGTTGCCGCGTTATTTTGCGGATGTTGCGGATAATCAAAATCGGTAACATGATTCGCCAGACGAAGAATCGACGCATGATAATTTTGCGGTTTGATTCGGTCAAGGAGTGTTGCCGCAAAGGATCGGATAATCGGTACAGGAATTTTACGCTGCCAAAGTAACGCCGAAAGAATATCGTCGGGGCAACTGTTACCAAACATTCCATCCGCTCCTTCACCGCAAATTCCGGCGTCAAACCCAGCCTTTTTCATTCCCTCCGCAAGTGTTGCAAAATAAAACGACTGAACATGATTAGGCATTTCTCCGGTTTGCGAAAAAATGTTACACATCTCTTCCGCACGTAACGGTTGTTGATCAATATTCAGATGTTCAGTTCCGAGTTGACGGACAGCGCTAATAGTGTAATCGAAATCAGGCTTTGTGTACGGATGATTCAGAACAACAGCGGCGCTTTGCGGAAGTCGCCGCGTTTCAAATTTTCGCCAGATTTTGTTCCAATGTGCTTGCAGAATCATACTGTCAACGCCGCCCGAAAGCAGAACCGCCGAATTCGGTTTCCGCAAATACCAATCACAAAGCATTTCGTCAAGAACAACCTCTGTCCGGTCAATTGATTCTGTTTCATTCGTTTGATGCGTTTCGTTAAACATGGGCATCGTCAGAAGTTGCCGACGCTGTAACACTCCCGATTTCCACGAAACCATTTCACCGGGAAGCAACTTAAAAATTCCGTCGAAAAGCGTGCGGCGTCCCGGAATAATTCGGTACAAAAACAAAACCGGAAGCATCCGTTCATCAGGACGAAGCGAAAGACCACTGCGACGGGCAAGTGTTGCCAGATTACTTCCGAAACAAAAACCATTGACGGTTTGAGCATAATAAGTATCGTAACTTCCAACAAGATGACGATACAATAACACTGTTCGACGAACAACATCAACTAAAACCAGAACAAAATTCCCTTCCAATCCGTCCACTGAAAGCGTTCCCGTTTCGCAATACGAATCCAGCAGTTCCTGCGATGTTTTGCCGGTTTGACTGGTTCTATTGATTCTATTAATTAAAAGACCTTGAACCAATAAGGATGTTTCATTTTTAGAAACGAAATCCATACAAGAATCGGTTCCTTCCCAAGCATGAAGTTTATTGTCCGAAAAAAAACCGAAAAAATCAATCATGAGTTTTGATTCCAAATATGTTATCTGCTGAATAATTTAACACAAACTATTACATAAATGCAAGAAGTATAGTATATCAAATGTTGCCTATTTTGCCAAGATCATTTCAGACTTGTGTGGTATAACGCGGGCAATGCCTACGCTAATGCTGATGCTGATGTCCCCCTTCGGGGCGACAATTTGTTTAATATTTTGATTATTTGCGTGAATGTCGAAAAAAAACTCAAGATTAATTTGTCATCGCAACACTTGATTGATAAATGATTTACACGATTTCAGAGATCAGCAGCATCATCATACGTCAGGGATTCCTCCTCATCACATTTTCTGCTATGATATGTCTATGATATGATATGTTTTGTCTTGATTTTTAATATGGTTGTTTTTTTTGAATGTAGTCTTCGTCCTTATACGCCATTCGCGTGAATGGTTACATTTATTTAACTTTACTTTGCATCCGTAACATGTTTTCTAAAACACTTCCATTTGACCGTGAGTTTATTGAAAAATTAGCCGAACAGTATCCGACGCCGTTTTATCTTTATGACGAAAAAACACTTCGCCGTAATGCCCGATTGTTTACGGAATCTTTTGCGTGGAACACCGGTTTTAAGGAATTTTTTGCGATTAAAGCCAATCCGAATCCTGAATTGCTCAAAATTCTGAAAACAGAATCGTTGGGCGGTGATTGTTCCAGTTTGCCGGAATTACTGATTTGTGAACGAGTCGGGATGAACGGTGAAGAAATTATGTTTACGTCGAACAATACTCCGGCAACAGAATTCATCAAAGCAAAAAAACTCGGAGCCATTATTAATCTCGACGATCTAGCGCATCTGGAATTTTTAGAACATCACGCCGGATTACCCGATTTAATTTCATTTCGCTGGAACCCCGGAGCGTTGCGGGATGTTGAAAGCGTTATTGGCAATCCGGTTGAAGCCAAATACGGTTTGACAACCGATCAGATTTTCGAAGGTTTTGCGATGGCAAAACGAAAAGGAATTAAACGTTTTGGACTTCATACGATGGTTGCGTCGAATATGCTTCAAAACGAATTTTTCCACTATACCGCAAAAACGGTCTTTGAACTTGTTTTGGAAATTGAACGTCGGGTTGGAGTCCGAATTGAATTTGTCAATCTTGGCGGTGGTTTTGGGGTTGCTTACCGACCGGAACAAACGCCGCTTGACCTGAAACGCGTTGCCGAAATGATTCACGAAGAATACGACAAACTGATTATTCCAAGCAATCTATCGCCGCTGAAAATTTTTACCGAATCCGGCAGACTTGTTGCCGCCGAATCGGGAACGCTGCTCACTCGCGTGATTCACGAGAAAAATATTTACAAGCGTTATATTGGAGTTGATGCGTGTATGGCGAATTTGATGCGTCCGGGCATGTACGGAGCGTATCATCATATTACGGCGCTAGGCAAACCGGAACATTCCGGGCTTGCGGTTGAAACGGTGGATGTTGTCGGTTCACTTTGTGAAAATTGTGCTAAATTTGCGGTTGATCGGGCATTACCTAAGATTGAAATTGGCGATCTTTTGGCGATTCACGATGCCGGAGCACACGGTTACGCAATGGGATTCCAGTACAACGGCAAACTCCGCTGTGCCGAGTTATTGCTTCAAGAAAATGGAACGGTACGAATGATCCGCCGCGCCGAAACTCCCGACGACTACTTTGCAACTCTTATATTAAAATAGGGAACCTCTAAAAAATTTTTTTTAATCACCAAATGATTTGTCCCAATTTGTCCCTAATGTCTCTTATGTCCCTAAAATTGAGCGAAGTTAAGAGACGATGGGGACAAGTGGGACAAATGATTTTTAAATCAAATTTGTGTTAAGAAAAAGTATTTTTAGAAGGTTCCCAATAGTATTTAGCGGCGTTATTTTTCAAGTAATAAAGCCTTTTTTTAACATGCTATAAAAAAATGATTAAAAAATATTAGAAAAATTTTTTTATCCCCCCTTGTATTTTGGTCGAAAAGGGCTATTATCTTGTTTTAACATTTTTGATCCCTGGTAGCTCAGTTGGTTAGAGCGGCGGACTGTTAATCCGTAGGTCGAAGGTTCGAGTCCTTCTCGGGGAGCCTGTGAAGGGAATAATTCTGAACATTGACAGGTTATTCCGCTGTGAATTTCACAAAAATCCTCCCTCTTTCTAATAGAAGAAGGGAGGATTTTTTATTTTCTTACTCTCTCATTTTATCTATTCCTACATCGCCTGTAACAACAGCGATAAATGGCAAAAATTTGGTGCGCTAATAAGGTATAATATTTAGTCATCTTTCGTCTTTTTTAGGAGGGCACTTCTAACACCCCCCTTTTGTTTATTTTTTGGTACACTGCCAAAAATCGTGAAAATTGATCTTTTACATTATACGTAAAAATGTTATGATTCTTTGTTTTGACAACCGCCATGCGGAATAACTCTGCTTCAT
>JAIRLW010000136.1 GCA_031259095.1 Planctomycetaceae bacterium
AAATTTGTATTCAAATTATCAAAAGGAATTTGATGAACTAATTCAACTCTTTTTCACATTACAATTCTGCAATAAATTCATCCAATGAGGAACAGGTTGCGGCAAGAATTAGTAACGATGTTAATGCAACAGCATCGGTTCGTTGAGTTAACGATTTGACAATTGACGGAGGAACTCGTGTGAATTTTTTCCGCAGAATGACTAAAATATCATTAACCCGTGCTTCAAGTTCACCGATTGCCTTACCGATTGCCTTACCGCGTGCTTCACCGATTTCGATTCCTTCTTGTATAATTCCTTTTTTAATGGTGGTTGCCATTTTAATACCCTCCGTTCTGTTGAAAACTTTTTTAATAAATTGAACAACTTCCTCCGAAGTGAGACTATTTGTCCAAGTACAATATTGAGTGATATTGGCGGTCAAATCTAATGTTTGCTGTTTACTTAAATTGGCATCTCTGACCCGTTCCAAGATTCCGCACAAACGATTACCGAATGTTCCATCGGTTGCCCGTTTGAAGGATTCGACGATTGCCTGAGTTTCCGGTTTGCCCGGCAGATTGCCGTATTGAAACTGTTTCATATTTATTACAAAAACTCTGAATTGCGGTACATACGGGCGAAGTTTTTCAGGAATTTTTGGAAAAATATCCTGAAAAAATAGTTCTTCGTCAATATGTTTATTTCCGTGGTATAAAAGAAACATCAACGGAACCGCCGGTTGGTGCCTTTCCGAGTATTTCGTTGATGTCCACCCGAAATATAAGGACATAAAACAATGAGTTCCAACCTGAAGCGGAACAAACCGGCTTGGTTTAGATTTATGCTCCAAAAACATCAGGACTTCCGAACCGCTTTTTTTATCACGTAAATGTGCCGTAAACGCCGCATCCAAAATGACTTCTTTGAGTTCGTCGGTCAGGTAATGGGTCGGAGCAACAACCAATTGATCCAGATCAACATATTGGGCAATCACCGGATCGGCATAATGTTTCAAAAAATCGGCGGCATACAACGGATTACCCAATGTTTTTTTGGCGAACCGATCATGAGGATTATTGGGTTGTTTGTCTGTTTTCTGCCCGTTTTTTTTCTTTAAACTTATTACCATAGTTGTATTGGGAACCTCTAAAAATACCATTTGCCAAAAATAAATTTTTTTAACTAATTTATTATTCGGTCGGTTTCAATCGACTGAAATCGACCAAAGTCGAATAAAATTAATTTTTTAGAGATTCCCTTTATTCCTTATTAACGAGTTAAGGTTTAACTCCGTTTTTTCAATTCGTCCACTTTATCGGTTTTTTCCCAAGTGAAATCCGGGTCGTTACGTCCGAAATGTCCGCCGGCAGCGGTTTTACGGTAAATGGGTCGTCGCAGATCGAGCGTTTTAATAATTCCGCTGGGAGTGAGCGGAAAAACTTCACGGACAATTTGTGACAATTTTTCTTCGGAAATTTTTGCGGTTCCGCGTGTATCGATCAACACGCTAACCGGTTCCGGTACGCCAATGGCGTATGCCAACTGAATTTCACAAGCGTCCGCCAAACCTGCCGCGACAATATTTTTTGCCACGTAGCGAGCCATGTAAGCGGCGCTTCGGTCAACTTTTGTCGGGTCTTTACCACTGAATGCGCCTCCGCCGTGCGACGCCCAACCGCCATAAGTATCCACGATTATTTTACGTCCGGTCAAACCGCAATCGCCATGCGGTCCGCCTACCACGAATTTTCCGGTCGGATTGATATGATACTTAACATTACTGGTATCAAGGTCTTTGGGCAAAAGCGGTTGAATAATATTTGGAATCACATATTCGGCAATTCCTTTTTGATCAATATCGGGATCGTGTTGTGTTGACACGACAACCGTGTCGATTCGAAGTGGTTTTAAACCGTCAAATTCTACGGTAACTTGACTTTTACTATCGGGGCGAAGCCAAGAAACTTCATGGTTGAAGCGTGCTTCGGTCAATCGATTGGTGATTTGGTGGGCAAGAGCGATTGGAAGCGGCATTAGTTCCGGCGTATGATTACAAGCGTAACCAAACATCAATCCTTGATCGCCTGCTCCGATTTCTCCGGCGTGCCGTCCTTCGCTGTCGTCATCGACTCCTTGTTTAATATCGGGACTTTGCCGGTCTAACGAAACCATGACGGCGCAAGTATCCGCACTAATCCCCCATTCGTCATTGGTGTAGCCGACTTTACGAATGGCGTCTCGAACAACTGTTTGATAATCAATTTTTGCTTTTGTGGTAATTTCACCGGCGATAATTGCAATCCCTGTTGTTACCATTGTTTCGCAGGCAACACGGCTGTAAGGATCTTCGGTAAATAACGCATCAAGAACATTGTCGGAAATCTGATCAGCCAGTTTATCGGGATGTCCCATACTGACTGCTTCACTTGTAAATAATCTTTTGGTCACGTCAAACTCCTTTTTTGAAATAGTTATAGTTAATACGAAAATTTTTCAACTACCTAGTATTTAACTAGGAATTAGTGAAAAACAGAAAGCGATATATTAACTAAAATAACAATTTTACGCAAGACCGTAAACAAATATTTTAAAAATTCTTGTAATCACGGAACCATTTGTCCCAATTTGTCCCTCATGTCTCTAAAGTCCCTAAAAATAGGCTAAGGGACAATTGGGACAAAAGGGACAAATGATTTTTCTGATCATTGGTTATTCTGAGTTGATATTTGTTTCACTTAAAGTCCAGCCGTCGGGAATGGTTGCTTCTTTCTGAATACACACAACCCCGTCACGAATCATTCCGTAAGGTTTTTCGTCACAATCGGTGATATTTTTCTTATTGAGAATCACCACCCGTTTTCCGATACGGCAATCTTTGTCGATAATGGCGTGTTCGATTACCGAATTTTCACCAATTCCCAACGGCGGTATTCCGCGTCGGCGATGTTCTGCCATTTCTGTATCGATTTCGTAATAATCACAGCCCATAATAATCGAGTTGCGAATATTAACTCCTTTACCGATACGGCAGCGAAGACCGATAATACTGTTTTCAATAATCGCTCCGTCTCCAATATCACAGCCGTCCGCCACCAGACTTCCTCGAATGGTTGCGCCGTCCATTCGAGTTGGCGGCAGGAATCGCGGTTCCGTGTACGTAATCCAGTCGGGATCGGATAACGCAAACGGCGGATTCAATCCGGTCATCGCTAAATTCGCATCAAAAAACGCTCTGATTGTTCCAATGTCTTCCCAATAACCATCGAATAAATGTACCTGAACTTTTTTTGTACGAATTGCCGCCGGAAAAACTTCTTTACCGAAATCGGTATAATCTGTTTTTTCCAATGCTTCAAGAAGAGTTGATTTATTAAACAGATAAATTCCCATACTTGCCAGAAAATTACGTCTGCCCGCATGGATTCCGCGTTCTTCAATCCATTCGGGAGCCGTCCGAACATGATTTAATTCCTGTTCCGTTTGTGGTTTTTCCAGAAAACCAATCACTCGTCCGGCATCGTCCAAGCGCATAATTCCAAGACTGGTTGCCTGATCCTGATGCACCGGTACGGCTGAAATGGTTACATCGGCGTTGCTCCTGCAGTGAGTTTCCAGCATCCTCTTAAAATCCATCCGGTAAAGTTGATCGCCGGAAAGAATTAACACATATTCAATATGCCGCTGCTGAATGTAACTAAAATTTTGCCGGACGGCGTCGGCGGTTCCCTGATACCATTTCGATTGACCGGTTGTCTGCTGCGCCGCCAAAATTTCCGCAAATCCGCCGTTGAAATAGTCAAAATGGAACGAGTGAAGATGATGATGCAAACTCGCCGAATTAAACTGCGTCAACACATAAATCTGATCCAATCCGCTGTTGATACAGTTGGACAACGGAATATCGATAAGACGATATTTCCCGCCAATCGGAACCGCCGGTTTTGCCCGAAACTTGGTGAGCGGATACAATCGCGTTCCACGTCCGCCGCCAAGAATAAGAACAATCACGTTTTTCATTTTAAATCTCATAATTTGTTGAGGTTCTCTCAATGAGAATTTCTAAGTAATTTATTTTTAACTGTATTTTGCCGCAACGTTTTTAAATGCTGAATTGTCTGAATGATCTGAATTGAAGGATTAGATTATTAGTTTCTTGATTTATCATACTTAGATTTCTGTTTTTTTGCAAGCGGTTTCCAATGAACTTGCGGTGATGTTGTGTTGTGAGCAATAAAAAATCAGGAACGATTCAATAGAATTTTTGTTTTTCCATCTTTTACGT
>JAIRLW010000296.1 GCA_031259095.1 Planctomycetaceae bacterium
TCGAATATCGTCGTTTGCAAAATAATCGTTGGGAATCCTCCGACGCTGTTACGTTTTTTGATTCTCTGAATCCTGCCGTTCCGTTGATTATTTTTGCACCGGGTTACACTTCAACAACCAGTAATACCATTGAAGTTGGTTTAGGAATCACACGGATTTTGCCTTCGGAAAAACCTTATCGTATGGTCTTTTGGAATTGGCCTTCGCAACGTGTTGTCCATTTGCTCCGACCGGATATTCGCGCGAAAATTCCGGTGGCGGTTGCCAATGGGTATTATCTGGCGCAGTTGTTACGCCGTCTAAAACCGGAAAGTTTGGTCTGTTTGCTTGGTTTCAGTTTCGGAAACCGGATACTCGGAGAAGCCATCGCCAATCTCGAAAAACAGACGCCGGAAAAACTCCGCATCCGAATGGTGATGGCATCGTCGGCAACGGATCAACATGATTTTGCCGAAGGAGCAAAATATTCCAGAATCCCGGAACTGGTCGAAAAGATTCTTATTTTGTATAATCCGTTAGATTTTCGGCTGATGTTTTATCCTTTTCTTTATGATTCGGAAATTCAAATTAACGCCTTAGGGCGTTATGGACCATCAGCGTCGGTACGGCAAAAATTTCAGGATCGGATCGAAGCGGTTAATGTTGATTCTTATATCGGTATTCGGCACAGAACATTGATCGTTTTGAATACTCCGGCTTTTCGGCAACGTATTAACACTTATCTTTTTTTCGCAACAGATTAAATTGTTCACAACCGCCTGAATTTCCAAATTTATACCGTTTTCACTTTAAAAACCGGTTTTTGAACTGTAAAAACACCTTAAATTGCGGAGTTAAACGAAAAGATAAAACAGGTTTTTAAAAGGATAACGGTGTACTTACATTTTGACGATGAAGAGAGTATCGTTATATTTTTTCGATAACATCGGATGATCATGCCAAAGTTTATGTTGCGGATTTTTCTTTAGGCGATCATAACGATTTAGTAATATCTCCGTGAAATGTTCACAAGGATTTTGAGTTTTTTCAATCAACCTTATGTTCGCCGTATTTTTCTGACTATTTTTTAAAACAACCTCAGTAGCAAAAATTCATAAAAAAAATCAACCTTATTACCTTATTTCGGGATTGTATGAGCTACATCAAGGGCAATGCGGACAATGATCAAGAGCAGATGGAACAACTTCTTCTGATGGTTCTTGAATCTCTTGACGACGGCATTTTGGTTTATTACGGCGACGGCAAGCATTATCGTACTAATTCCCGTTTTCTTGAATTATTTGGAATTTCGCCGGAGAGTTCATTGATTCCATCAGCGGATTTGTTTGATGACCGAATTGGCGACGACACTTCGAATATGAATGAAATTCGGGAAGCCCGGCGTTTACTTTCGGAGACGCAAGAACCACAGGTGGGAACGTTGTATTTTCATGACGGACGTATTTATGAATGGACAGCAGTTGTCGCTTCACTTGGAAACAGTCATTCCGAATACGCTCAAATCTGGAAATTCCATGATGTTACGATTACCTATTGGGCGGCGAAAAAAGTGAAAGAAAGCGAGGAGCAATACCGTCTTCTTTTTTCTTCGATGAGCAACGGTTTGTTTCTTCTTGATGTTGTTCGCGACGAACACAATCAACCGGTTGATTATACGATTTCTCATACGAATCCGGCGTTTGCCGCAACTCTTCAAACAACGCCGGAACGGCTGTACGGTCATTCATTTCTGCAAGTTTTCCGTAACACGCGAATTCTTTACACTCAAGAGTCTGAAAAATGGTGGTCTGGTTTGGACGCGGCAGCCGATGGAATTTCAGGAACCTACCATATTTATGTTCCGCATTTTCACGAAACTCCTTATCAGGAAATAGTTGTTTTTCCTTCAAAAGAAGATCAGATTGGCGTTCTTTTATATGATGAAACATTCCGCGTCCGTTCCGAACAAACGTTGCGGACAATGCAACTGGTGATTGATCATATTTCGGAACCGGTCTTTTGGTTGAATCTCGACGGAATTATTCAATACGTTAATTTGATCGGAGCCGCCAGTTTTGGTTACGAATCGCCGGAATTACTGATTGGAGAAAATTTTAAAAAATTCGCTACGTCCATGAATGCGGAAAAGTGGGAGAGTTTTCTGCAACAAGCGGGGGACAATAAAACATTACGGTTTGAAACGGAAATGGAACGCCGCGACCAAACGCGATTTCCCGCCCAAATTACCGCTGATTTATTGGAACGTCCTGATGGAGAAAAACTGATTGCCGTTTGCTTCAATGATTTGACGGAACAGATTCGACGAATCGAAGCGGAACAAGCCTCCATTGCGAAAACGAAATTTCTGGCAAATATCAGCCATGAAATTCGTACGCCGTTGAACGGCGTTATTGGTATTTCCGATTTGTTACTGAAAACCGGTTTGAACGAAAAACAGGGTGAATATGTTGAATTGGTACGCAGTTCCGGTCGGCATTTACTTTCGATTGTTGACGACATTCTTGATTTTTCCAAACTTGAAGAGGGCAATATCCAACTGAATTTTGCCGAATTTGATTTGCCGGAGTTACTTGAATCTGTTCTGGCGGCTTCAGCGGTAAAAGCGTTGAATCGTAATTTGGAACTCTGCGGTATTTATCTAACAGATATTCCGCAACATGTTCTTGGCGACGCCGGTCGTTTGCGTCAGGTTCTTCTCAAACTTCTGAATAACGGTATCAAATTTACCATTCACGGCGGCGTAAAACTTTCTGTTGCGCTGGATTCTCAACAGGAACGCGGCGGCATTCCTTGTTGTCTGATACGCTTTGAAATTGCGGATACCGGCATTGGTATTCCGCAGGACAAACTTCACCAATTGTTCAAGTCTTTTTCGCAAATTGATTCTACATTCACACGAAAATATGGCGGAACCGGTATGGGACTTGCGATTTCACAGGAAATGATTCGTCTCATGGGCGGTGAAATTCATGTCGAAAGTCAAGAGAATATCGGATCACGGTTTCAATTTACGATTCCGTTTGCTTGTGATCCCCGTATTGTTCAAGCGTCCGGTATTTGCAGGAGCGAGCAACCGGCGTTAGCGAAACAAAAAATATTGGTCGCCGCTGAAAATAATTTGTTACGGAATGTTGTTGTCGAGTTGCTTCAATCTTGGGAAATGAATATTCGGGCTTATCAAAGTAAACGCGAAGCGTTGCAGGAACTTCGCAACGCCGCTGATCATGGACAACCTTACCGTATTGCCGTGATTGATCATTGCCTTGCGGACACGTCGGGATTGGAACTGATCAAAGAAATCAAACATCATCCCGAGTTGCAATCAATTGCCGTTGTTTTGTTAATCCCGCTTGCCGCTGATTTTTCCGAAACAGAACCGTTCATGGAATCTGTTGATCAGATTATTGGTAAACCATTCTTTTGTTCCTCGCTTTTCGACGCCATTCTGGATATTGTTACTCAAAGAAAAATCTTTTCGGGCAATGTTGAAAAATTGCGAAAACAATGGAAATCCGTATGGGACGAAGAACGTTATCTGAACGCCACCATCAATAATTATAACGCCGCAAAAATTACTCCTGAAAACAACGGCAAAACAATTCCGACAACACAAACGTTGGCAACGTTGCCAACGTCGCCAATGTCCCCGACGTTCCCAACGCCATCAACTTCGTCATTGCTGTTGCCAACACAGACACAGACACAAACACAAACACAATCGGCAAAACCAACTATTCTTGTTGCGGAGGATAATCGGATCAATCAGATTGTTATTGGTGAAATTTTGACCAAAGCCGGTTTTAGTTTTGAGTTAGCGGAGAATGGTATTCAAGCCAGTGAAGCGGTGTTTCATCAGAATTTCTCATTGATTTTGATGGACTGTCAGATGCCGGAGATGGACGGTTTTGAGGCGACCCAAATTATTCGCAACATGGAAGCCGGAATGGGAGAAAAAAAACCGTTTCATCGTGGTCGTATTCCGATTATTGCGTTGACGGCAAATTCCATGCAAGATGATCGGGAACGTTGTTTCAAATACGGGATGGACGATTTTTGTTCAAAACCGGTCAATGCCGATCATTTGATCAAGATGATCCGCAAATGGTTGAAAAGCAGTCCGCAACCGGTTGTGTAACACCATTTTCAAAAATTTAGACAGCGCGCAAAACTAAGTTGATCAGAGGCGTCTAATTGAGTATGGATATTGTGTTTTGCAACAATTAATCTAACATGGAATAGTGTTTTCCTTACACCTTTTCAGGGCTAAGATTGTTGCTTTTACAATGACCGTGTTTTTTATAGATTTGATTTTTATTAGGGCGTGTTGACACTAATTTCGCAAAAAAACAATGATATTCGTGTCAACACGCCCTAATCTTTTATTTTTACTACGAAAATCACGAATTTTCACGAAAAGATTTTTAGAACAATCGAAAACAAGAGTGGGAGTATGATAAAGAGTTGTACAAACATCGAAATAGGGTGGAACGCCGCTTCCGAAATATAAAAGAGTTCAGGCGTAATCTATCAGTGGAATATTTGTTTTTTGACATTCGCCTTGAAAGGACCATAGGATTTTTTCCTGAACCGCCGCCCCCAACGGGATAGGTTCAAGGCGTCCAATATTGCCGAAAGTTTGCCCCCTTCTTGCCGAGAATTGCCCCCCTTATTGTCTGTTTTTTGACATAATTGAGGATATACTGAAATTTCAAATATTAAACGTGATTTGTGCGCTTACAACAGACTTAGTTTTCACGTTTTCAAAGTCTATTATTAACGTCCCTTTCGAGGCTAATGTGAAAAACAAAAAATCCGCTGAAAGATTACGATTTATTTTATTTCATAATCATAGTTAATCAAACAATCACAAAAACCATATAGGTAGGCGATCCTTTCTCCTGAAAGGTCGCGCCGGTTGGTTGATAATTAACACCAGAACGTTTGCCCCTCCTACTGCGTGTCGGTTCAATAACAGAATATTTAGGAAGGTGTAGCCGTTCGGAAATCGGTTGCCGACTTCATTAGTTGAGAGTGGATAGTTGAAAGTGGATAGTATCGCAAACGGCATTTTTTTACTCTCCACTCTCCACTACATCTGATCTTTACCGATGCTGAAGAAGTGCCGTTTTAATTCATCGGCTTTAATTCATCGGCGTCGGAAGGCGATTTTTTCTCTTTGGTTTCGGCTTCTTTTGCTTCTTCTTTTTCTTTTGCGATTTTTTCTTCGATATGTTTACCAAGATTCATCGCGTAAGTCATTTGTTCCTTTGAGAAGTAGGAAACCTGATTAAGAGCATCAACTCTTGGTTTATGCTGTCTACTTGCCAGTTCTTCCCAAGAAAGACCGTTGTTGTAATGCCAAACCGCAGCCTGAGCAGCAGTTTGATCGACGACGCCATGACCTACAAGATTGCAAAGAGCATGAACTTCCGGTTTATCGGTAACAGAACCGAGTGGTTGTAAGACATAATTCATGTGTCGGGCGGGTTCTCTTT
>JAIRLW010000342.1 GCA_031259095.1 Planctomycetaceae bacterium
ACAATACCTTGTTGATCAACCCGAAATATGGTTCAAAAATTTTTCTGGCGGCATTTCTCTCAACAGAATATTTACAACCGGAAAAATATACGAATACAAATACCGCCAACTCTAACGTAACAAATTCCGATATTACCGATTTTAATTCTGTCAATTCTAAACCGGAGACAACGCCGGTAATTTCCTGTAACAATTGCCGGCGTTGTTTGACTTCATGCCCAACTGGGGCGTTGGTGCAGCCGTTTGTTCTTGACGCTCGGCGTTGCCTGAATTACTGGACAATTGAACATCGTGGTGAAATTCCAATGGAAATTCGAGAACAATTGGGTCAACATTTTTTTGGTTGCGATATTTGTATGAATATTTGTCCGCACAACAGAAATTGCCCCGCAATACCGGAAGGAACAATCGATCCCAAAACATTGAATACCGCAATACTTTACCGTATTGCCTCCGGTTCACCGCTTGAGCGGATGTTCCGGTAATTATCTATTTTCGTTCGCAGATGACGCAAATTTTCGCAGATATTTAGCGGTTTTCAGGGATTATTTTTCTAATTATTTCACATTTTGGGAGCATTAGTGATTGGAATGAATCATGAAAATTTCCATCCCGTTAAGGACGGCATATTGGTAGAAAACTTAAAACGGATTTTTTTTGTAATAAAAATATCCGTCTTCGGCTCCGATCAATAGGTCGGGAATTTTGTTGTTGTCGAAATCAACAACTGTCGGGCTGGTACTGTGACCGCTGATACTGCGGCGATCAACCGGTTTTCCGTTACCAAATATCCATGTTCCGTTTTCGTACTTTATTTGCCGGAACATATCCGCATTGATCGAATTAACAAGAAAATCAACCAATCCGTCACCATCGTAATCAGTGAAACAAATTTTACGGCGTCCGCTTCCGCCTGATTTTTTTGCGTTTAATTGAATTGGTTTACCGTTTTCGTCCACAAATACACGTTTCGGCGGAAGAAGAATCAGTTTGTCGTCAACTTTTTTTCGTTCAAAAAAAGCAAGAAATCCTTCGTGGTCAAGCATTAACAAATCGACAAGTTCATCTTTGTTCCAATCGAACATAACCGGAGTTGTCCGCCATTGGGTCAACAAATTTTTGCCTTCAGGACGTAACCAGCCGTAAGCCAGTCTTGGTTGTTCCCCTTCCCATTCAACTTCAACCGGTTGCGCGGCGGCAAGTTTCGGAGATGTTTTCGTACCGATATTTTGTAACCAAATGACTTTGCCCCAAATGGAATTTACCATAATATCCGGCAAACCATCATTATTCCAATCGGCAACCGTTAATGTTGTGTAACCCCATTTCGATTCGATGGGACCTTGAATCGAACCATTGAGTCCTGCCATGATACGAAAAACCTTACCGTCAACTTCGAGTCTTTTCGGAGCATTCCACTTTGGCGGGTCAATTCCACGACCGCTTAGATTTTCGATAAATTCAATGTAACCGGAAGCGTTACCGCAAATCAAATCATCATCGCCGTCATTGTCCCAATCAACACCGCAAGGTGTTACAAGAGCACCGCATTTTAATTCGTCGGCTTCCTGTTTGAAATATTTGGGTTCCAGAAAAAGCGGTCGATTATCTTTGAATTTTCCGGTATTTTCAATAAAAGCAACACGTCCGTCTTCGTCACCGCAAATCAAATCAAAATCGCCGTCGTTGTCCCAATCAAACGCAACCGGAGTAATCATTCCCATATCCATTACAAGCGGCAAACCATTTTGTAACGTCAATTTAACACCTTTCGTGTATTGAGGTTCAATTCTTGTTCCAATATTTTCAAAGTAAGTAAAACTGTCCCGAAATTCGCCGCACAAAATATCAAGATCACCGTCGCCATCCCAATCAAACATATTCGGACAGGGCCAACCGTATGTTTCAAGATTTTTTCCTTCCGTATCTTTCAACAGAAACGGTGTTGCGTAAACCGGTTGTTCATTGGTTCCGGTATTTTCTGCAACATAAAGATAACCGTGTGTCTGATCATTTTTCCAATTTCCGTGTTCATCATAAGCGTTATCCCAACCGTAATCCGTCCAATCGTCGATACCAACTAAAATATCGGTTTTACCGTCACCGTTATAATCAACGTATTTCCACATATTACCGCGAATCTTTTTCGGATGAACATTGGTCGGAAGGGGCAATTTCACCGGTTTTTCTGTACCGGTTTTGGCGAAATCGGGATATTCATTTGCCGGAGTGAGAACACGCGGTTTGCCGTTAACGTAACTGACTTGAACATTGATCTTTCCATCGCTAATTCGCCGTGCTTTTTTGAATACCGGCATTTTGTCGGATGTACCGGGATGTTCGAAAACGTAAGTTCCGTTGTAGGGCTTACATTCACAGGCAACTACTAAATCGGTAAAACCATCGCCGTTAACATCCATCGGAACGGGCCACGCCCAAAGTCCGACACCGAGATCAACAACCAATCCGGGATTATTGTACTTGAGCCGTTCCAACTGCGGTTCGGATTCTTGAGCCGCAAGCGATAATGTACCGAAAACAAACAACACGGCACACAAAAAATTTTTTCTCATGGAATCACCTTTCTGAAAAATAAAATAAAGTTACAATACAAAAAAATATTACAATATTAAAATAATAAATGTAAGAAGTATCATTACGTCCGATCAATTTTTTTTACAACGAAAATATTTTACGTGAAAATTATTGTTTTTTCAAGTGTAACTATACGGCAAACGAATATTATTTTACGACAATCTATTCCTTAAAAAGCAGGATACCGCCAGTGAATCCCCATTGTGGAAGATTGAGTTGTTCTCCTTCTTTGATGGGACATTCGTAAATACGGATACGAGATTTCGATGTATCTGAATAACCGCTTTCCGAATGAATCAATTTCCAATAAGCGACGTGTCTTAATGTGATCAGATAAACAGTTGTATCTTTTTTAGCGCGAACACTGATCTCTTCCAACGGTTTACTGGCTGCATTTTGGCGCGCATTCTGACGTGTGAATTTCCAACCTTGAAATTGTTCGGGAACATCAAGCCAAACATAATTACGGTTGGCAAATGCCTTTTGACCGTTACCAAAAGTACCTATTTCAGTGTAAGTTCCGTAAATAGTTAGGTCTGCCGTTTCATACGTTTTAAAATCTTCCGCCGGACGTTGCGAAACCGGTTTCGGTTGACCGAGCCATGGAGCATCATCTTTTGATGTTTTGTTGCGAAAATTCTCAATCCGGTGAAAGGTCATATAATTGGCGTCATGAGCGTTATGAGAACCGTCCCAAGCGGTACGGCTGACAAAAACGATGTTGTTTTCTCCTTCGAAAAGCCAATCAATATATTGCCATGCGTGATTATCCTGATCGTGATGCCGAAATAAAATTGTTTCGATATTCCAATGGATCAGGTCTTTTGATGAAGTCAACACAAGATAATTACGGGAAGCAATCGGATTATTTTGTTTCGAGGTCAATGACCAATATCGTCCGCTTTTCTTATCGAAACGAATTGTAAATTTAACTTCACCGCCGGGGAAATCAATTTGACTTGCTTTTCCTCTGGAAATCAGTTTTTTACCGTCTTCGGAACAATCAAGGATAATCGCTTTGTCCAGTCCCAAAGGTTGGGCACGAAGAATATTCAGGATTTTCTTTTCTGGTGAAAGAACGGCGTTTCCTTCAAGAAAGCCGTCTCCGACCCAATTCTCATAATCATAAAGAAAAGGTTCGGAAATTGTCCAACTGTCAGCGTTTAAGAGATCGGCGTCCACTGGAGCGGAAGTCATCAAGGCTTGAAATTGTGTACCGAAACGATTGGAAAGTTTTAATGTTTCTTTTTCTTTTTTTGAAAGAATTTTTTCCATTCCCCGCCAGATACGACCATTATGAACAATGACCGGACATGGAGCGGTATGATAAATTCCGTCGGTACGAATCAAACCGGTTTGAGAATCAACAGGTTCCGTCCATGTTTTTCCGCCGTCTTGAGAACGCCGAATCGCAAAATGTGAAAATGACGGCGAAACTTTGTAGGTTTGTTTAATAACACCGAGAAGATACAAATCTCCTTTATGAACAAACAGATTTGCCCAATGAAACGGAAATTGAGTTGTTTTAGTCCATGTTGTTCCTTTGTCTTTTGACACAAAAATTGATGTCAGATTACCTAATGGACTTTTCCCGAACCAGTCGTGGGAAGCAACATAAGTTCCGTCCGGTAAAATTGCAACACTTGGAGAACCGACATAAGTTGTTGCGAAATCGGGACTTGTACTGATAATCACTCCCGGCGGAATATTTTCGTTCGCAAAAATCGCCGAAACAAGAAACGTAATAGAAACACAAAAGTTAAAGATAAAATTGTTCATTGTAATGTAATTGAGTTAAATGGTTAAAAAATATCAGGAACCGAAAAAATATTGTTTCACTGCTTAAAAAACAAAATAATAAAAACAGTAAAATAATTATGAAAAATTAAAAAAGTATGTCAAAACAAATTTCAAGATGAAAAATTGTAATAAAAAATGATATGCGATCAAGAAGTAAGCGATATTTTGCTGAAATGTTTCCTACCTCTTGAGTTCCTATATTTTGTTTATTTCTGTATTATTTGTTACAAGAAAAAACTATTACAAATCCAAAACAAAAAAAATTATCCTGCAAACTTAGAAAAAAACATGAATTAAATAAATGTTACATTTTCCAAATGGAGTTCA
>JAIRLW010000397.1 GCA_031259095.1 Planctomycetaceae bacterium
GAAAATGGGGAAAAGATGGAGGGACAAAGATTCCACTGAAATATTACGACAAAAGGAGATTTTTTGTGTCGCCTAAAAAGAAATCCAATACTTCACCCTCAGCCGGTTCCGCGTCAACCGGATTGCCGACTGGTTCTTCTCAGGAAAAAGCAAAAGCGTGGGGTGGAGTTTTCACTGAAGGTACAGACCGTCGTGTTGAGTTGTTTACTGAAAGTATCAGTATTGACCGTCGTCTTTACGCGGTTGACATTCGCGGTTCCATTGCTCACGCCCGAATGCTTTGTGATGTCGGAATTCTCACTGCGGAGGAATTTCATCAGATCGAAGAAGGGCTTCTTGAAATCCGGCGGCGAATTGAAGACAACCAATTTTCGTTCAACATTGAATTTGAAGATATTCACATGCACATCGAACACGCCTTGATTGAAATGATCGGCGATGTCGGGCGAAAACTGCATACTGCACGAAGCCGGAATGATCAGGTTGTTACCGATCTCCGATTGTGGACTCGTGAAGCAATTGACCGGATTGATCGGCGGTTAGTTGATCTTCAAGCGGCATTTGTGGGGCGTTGCGATGACGATTTCGACGTCATTTTGCCCGGCTACACCCACATGCAACGCGCACAACCGGTTCTTGCTCCGCATATCTGGCTGGCATATTGTGAAAAGTTTGATCGGGATCGTCAACGGCTTCGGGATTGCCGGTCGCGTGTGAATATTCTCGGACTGGGTGCGGCGGCTCTTGCCGGAACCAGTATTCCCATTGATCGAACCAAAACAGCGGAATATCTCGGTTTTGAACAAATTGCCGCTAACAGTCTTGATGTTTCCAGTGACCGCGATTTTGTACTGGAAGCGGCGTTTTGTCTTGCAGAAATTGCAATTCATTTGAGTACGTTAGCGGAGGAATGGATACTTTGGTCTACTTCCGAATTTAATTTTATTCGATTACCGCAAACATTTTGTACGGGTTCATCAATTATGCCCCAAAAGATCAATCCTGATATTCTGGAACTGATTCGCGGTAAAACTGCCCGTGTTGTCGGCAATCTCCAGACGCTTCTGGTTTTGACGAAAGGACTTCCGCTTGCCTACAACCGTGATTTACAAGAGGACAAACCGCCGATATTTGATTCTTTCGATACGCTTGAAGCGGTACTGACCTTAGTTGCGCCGTTGGTGGAAAGGGCAACGCTTAATCGTGAAAGTATTATCGGCAGGCTGGATCGCGGTTATCTTGATGCAACAACATTGATGGAATATCTAATTATGAAAGGTGTTCCGCAACGAACTGCACATGAAATTGTTGGACGTCTTGTTCGTCTTGCGATGGGGCGTGACATACCGCTTGTGAAGTTACCGCTCAAAGAGTTTCACGAAATTTACGAGGGATTTGATTACAATGTTTTTTCTATTTTAGGAGCGTCAAATGCGGTTGCGGCGATGAAAAGTTACGGCTCAACCGCGCCGAATCAGGTTCGGACACAGATTGACCATTGGAAAACGAAAATCGATCAGGCATATCGGGAATTAAGATGAAAGGTAATATCTCAGTGGAATATTCTTTTAGCACACAGATAACGCAGATCGTTAAGATTGCACAGATCGCTTTTATTAGTAGTCGTTCATTTTTTCTTATCGGCGCAAATCTGTGTTTTATCAGTGTCATCTGCGTGCTTTATCGAAATTGCCGGTCTTGCCATGAAAAACAAAAATTCCACTGATATATTACGATGAAAGATACCCAGATTATTCCTCAAAAACTAAGACAATCCGAAAAACACGGAGAATTCTATGAAAAAGTTACAAAATATTATGCGAGAAATAAAAATGTTCATCAAATGGTTTACGCCTTACGGTATTATTGAATATTGCAATAAAAAGGAAAACGCCGAAAAAAAAGCAACAAGAAGACGTCGATGGCGTAAGAAGAAAGAAATCGTCCACTATTTCAGAAATTTCGGCAACATCACTCAGGATTCGGAAATTTTAGAAGTGATCAATTATCTTCAACATAATCCGTTTTCGGTTTTTCCGTATGATTTCACGAAACAATATATTGCCGATAACATTGAGGTTTTTACGGATACAAAAGATGACACGATGTATATTCTCCATGAAAACAAGAAAATGTATTTTCCTAAAGGTTGGGAAGAAGAGGAGATTCAAAATTATTACAATCGTTTACTGATTGAGCAGGACGTTAATTCGCCGCATCGGTATGAGAGCGACGCCGTTCATGTGGATAACGGCGATATTGTTGCGGATATAGGAGCCGCCGAAGGTATTTTTGCTCTTTCCAATATTGAGAAGGCAAGAAAAGTTTATCTGTTTGAATGTGACAGCGGTTGGATTGAAGCGTTAGAAAAAACATTTGAGTTATGGAAAGAAAAAATAGTTATTGTAAATAAATTTGTCTCCGATCATACCAAAGGCGATTATATGACGTTGGACGATTACTTAAACGGAAATGAAATAAATTTTATAAAAGCGGATATTGAAGGCGATGAAACTCGTCTGTTACAGGGAGCCAAAAAAACATTCGCAAACGCTAAAAAACTCCAAATGGTACTTTGTGCCTATCATAAAGAAAACGACGCTAAAATGTTACAAAAAGAATTGGCAGCGCAAAAGTTCAAAACGGAATTTTCGAAGCGTTATATGCTTTTTATTTATGATGCGGAGTTAAGAGAACCCTATTTGCGGCGAGGTATTATCCGCGCTTCAAATTTCTGAAACATGGGTTAAAAAAACATTGAGTCCCATTAGTCCCTAATGTCCTTAAAATTGGGACATTAGGAACTTTAGCGACTAATGGGACAATATTCTTTGAGATTCAAAAAAATCGTTATTATACTTATCGCCTTTTAGATTTCGGTTTTTGTTTCTATTAATACAGTCTTTTGCCCCTAGCGGGGCTAAGAATAGGATAAATTGATCTCAAAACAAAATTTTAAAGTAAAAACGAGTATCGTTTGATTTGTGTTTTACAATGGCGGAAGTGAAGAAGAATTTTCGACATACCGATTGTTTCGTGTCGGCACAGGTTTGATAACGGAAGGAGTGGTAAACGAAACCTGCGAATTAGTCAACGACGAACCGGATATTCCGTTGTTGGTGAGCGGAACCGAATTAGTTGCCGGAACGACAGCCGATTTCGGCGGTAACAACGGACTATTCGACTGTGTTTCGATAACCTGTGGAGGCGGCGGAGCAATCAACGGCGAATCCGACGGAATCGATTCAGGATAGGTTTGACCGTCAAGAATCGTATTATTATAATTGTTTTGATGCTGTTGGTAAGTTCCACGACTCACAATTCGCGGTCGAGTAAATCCGTAATTCAAATAATGTCCGGCATCGCGTTCACGTGCGCGACGTTTGGCGTCGAAATATGCTTTCGCGGGCCACGCCCCTTCTGATAACGAAACATTATTGTATTCCAGCAACGAACCTTTGCGGTAATGTAATGTCATAATCGCCAGATTATAATCGACAATCGAACGATAATATTCTGTTTCGGCTTCCGCCTGACGACGTTGAGCGTCGAGTAATTGGTCGAGCGTGGTTGTTCCTGCATCGTATGCAGCCTTGACCGACTTTACTTCGTCGTCTGCCGCAATTCGTCGTTGTAACACCGTGTGGCTTTGCTGATAAGCCTGACTGATTTCCCGAAACGAATCGGCGAGTTGATGAGTCAGTTCTAATTCCTGTTCTTGTAACAATGCGCGTGATCGGGCTAATTGGAGTTGTGCGTTGCGCACACCTGCCAGTTCTTTTCGCCAACCAAACGGCATCGACGCTTCAAAGCCCATGACCCAACTTGCATAATTACCGGTAGTGAGCGAACCATAAGCGTTACTTCGGCTGTTATCAGGATTCAAAAGGTCTTTGCCCGCTCCTGTCCAACGATAATTGGCATTGAAATCTAATCGCGGTAACAGAAAATTCTTGGACGCGATCAATTCCAGTTCACGCTTTTTGACGTCCCATTTTTGTTTACGCAATTCCGGCGACCGCAAAAGGGCTTCACAAATCACATTTTGCCAATCAAGTTTTAACGGAGCAATAATCGGATCGTCAATCGGTCGGATTAAACGTCCATCGGTTGAGGTAAGACCAATAATGTATCGAAGTACATTTTCTGCTTTGAACAAATTACTCTGTGCTACTTCCGATTGAGCGCGGAACATATAGTAATTATGTCGTGCTTGAGCCTCATACTGAGCGCTTCCACCGAAAGTGCTGACAGTAAACTTTGCGTTAATTTGCAACCAAGTTTGTTGAGCGGCGTCACGACCGGATTTGACGGATTCGAGGCGATGATAAGCGTAGTACAAATTCCAGTACGCTTTTTCGACGTCCGCAACAAGATTCCGTGCCGCCATTTCAAAATCATTCAATGCCGTATCTGTACTGATTCGGGCAATGGAAACTCCGTTATAAAATCCCGGTGTGGCTCCCGGTCCGGCAATCCGGTTAAACTGAATACCATTGCCTTGCAACAACGGTTGACGGAAACCGCCTTCGAGATAACTTGTCCAACTGACTGGAGCCGTATCGCCCACCCGATATTGGTTGACGTGATTCACGTAAAATTGTCCGCCGGTTACCGCATATTTATTGATTCCAACGGACAAAGTTGCCGCGTCATCTTGATAATTGGATATATAGGGATTGGGAGCGCCGAATACACGTTGAGGAACATCGGTTTTTGACCAGTTGGTCGCCGCCGTCAACTGACCGTCAAAAGCGGAAAGAGCCGCTTCAACACCGTAACGCGGATCGCTTTCGACTAATGCCGGATCGTAAACCGTTCCAACGGCTCCCGGTGACGAGAGAAGCATTCCCGGTGTTCCAGACACTCCAGCCTGAGAAAAACCAACACCATTGAGTGTTCGAATGACTTTGCTGTTTTTTAGTGCAATTTGGATGGCTTCTTCGAGAGTTAAGTCCCAATAATCGGTTGGATTGGGATTATCCAAAGTCAACGGTTCCAGTGTTTGGCAGACTTCCAGCGTTGAAGCAACATTTACGTCTGGATAATCGATCCGTGTTGCTTTGGTATTCAGGTGTTTTTTGTAGTTTCCTTTTTCGGTCAGGTAAAGCGGTTGTTGTGGGTGGCAACCAATCTGGCTGCACAAACTCACGAGGAACATCCCCAATACGACCATTAAAATACGGCGGAGACTATTCATTTTTCTTCTTCCTTGTGTAATGAACGATAGAATCCTTCTATCAATGAATTTTCCTCAATCGTTGGGGAAAATCCTTTTTTGGGCGGCTAAGTATAATAATTCTTTTTCTTTTTGATAAGAGGAATTTTAAAAAAATGACGCTTCAACAATAAAATTAGTCAATAAATCTGGATTTACCGACTATTCCTGCAAAATCAAATCGTCCCAAATACCGAAAAAGTTTAATTAACAGGAAAAGTTTTTGTATTTTTCCAAAACGATATAACAGGAAAAATCGACCTAAATTTCCTAAAAGACGTATTTTTCTTATTTTATTCATGAAATGAATCACCAAACTAAGAAGGATTCAATACTGAACATATTGATTTTGATACATGTTGAAATCATTACTTTTGAACATTCCTTGTTTTTCCTATAAATAATCAAAAAGTAGTATTTGTTGCAATACAACTCACCGTTCTTTCTGGAATCGTCCGGCTAAAACGTCAAGTCCAATGAAATGAGAGCAAACGGATTATTAAGTACAATCCGTCATGTCGGGATAAAACAATTGATTGATACAATCGTTTGAATTTACCAAAAGGCTATTTCTAAAATTCAAAATTTAGTCTATACTGTTTTCCTCAACACTGTTTTACAATGTTGTCTTTTTGAAAAAAGAACCAGTTTTTAACATTTCCCAAAGGAGAAGAATATGCGACGGCGTGATTTTTTAACAACTGCCGCAACAGCCGGTGTTGCGGCAACCGCTTTTTCCAATTCGGTACTTCATGCGGCAGAAACAGTTGCTGTTCCGGTGGAGAAAAAATCCTTGCGATTATGTTTCAAAGAAGACGGAACATTCAAGATCGCTCAATTCACCGACGCCCATTATCGCGTTAGCAGTAAAATGATTGCTATCGAATCGGTGCGGCTCATCGAAGAAACGCTCGACGCGGAAAAACCACAACTCGTTGTTTATACCGGAGATATTGTTGCAAATAAAATGAAGTTCGCCGGTAATATCACCCAAGGTTGGGACGATATTCTTGCTCCTTGTATTGAACGTGAAATCCCTTATGCGGTCGTTTTTGGTAACCACGAACACGATCACAGTGAAATGAGCCGCCGTGAAATCGTACACTATATCGCTCAAAAACCGTACAGTTTAACACAACCGAGTCCGCCGCTTATTACAACCGGCGATACCGATTACGTTCTTGAAATTTTTGACAACAATAAAATTGTCAATCTTATTTATTGTATCGATTCCGGCGATACCGGTTGTCCTTATGGAAGCGGATATAATGCGCTTCGCAACGATCATGTTCAATGGTATCGGGAACAGAGCGACGCTTATACAAAACAAAATGGCGGTAAACCAATACCGGCGTTAACGTTTTTTCATATTCCCGTCAATGAATATAGTGAGATGATTCATTTCAAAGAAAGAGACAAAGCAATCATTGTTGGTAAACGTCAGGAAGATGAATGTACCTGCGCGATTAACGGCGGAATGTTTCTGACCATGCGTGAGTGTGGCGATACGATGGGAATTTTTGTGGGGCATGATCATGTTAACGATTATATTGGAATGTGGTGTGGTATTGCGTTGGCTTATGGGCGTTGGTCTGGAACAAAAACAACCTACGGCAGCGATAAAATGATTCACGGCAGCCGACTCGTCGAATTAACCAAAAATGCGGGACGCTCCTTCCGAACTTGGATACGACAACGCGGCGGTGAAATATTCGACAATATCAATGTCCCCAAAGACCTAACAACAAAATAACTTCTAAAAACTCATTTTTTGATCGACCGAAACAGACTAAAATCGATTTTAGTCGATTTCGGTCGATTTTAATCTATGAAGAAATAAGTTTTTCGAAAATCCCTTTAATAAATAGTCTGCAAAAATCTGCGTAATCTGCGGATTATTTTTTTCCGAGTATTCGGTAGTTAATAAAAATAGACCGTTACATTGAAACATGATGGATCAATACGTGTTATTAAACAAACTGGTACAGCAATGTCTGAAGAAACCGCCGGTTCAGAAAAAGTTTCCAAAAGAGGAAAATAAACAACTTGCCGTTCAGATTAGAAATTGGCTGGAACTGTACGGAAATAACGGCAACGTTAAAAATCAAAACGAAATCCGAATACTTCGTGATTTTCTGTTATTCCACGAAGCGGCGTCCAAAGGAACGATTCCTGTTCAAAAAAACCGGCAGGAAATATCGTTTTATCTTGTTATTGATACGAATATATTCTTTCACGATGAAAAAATTCTAAGTCGGTTGAATAACAATGATATTTGTGTTTTACCGCAAATTGTTCTTGACGAATTGTCTAATCGTGCGAGAGATAAAAATGTTCGGGGAAAGAAATCGCAACGAATATTGAGTTATATCCGGCAGTTTCCCGCAAACCGTATGTTGCAAACCCGTACCAACCGTTCGGAAGTTCGGCAATTGTTACCGAAATTTTATACGGCAACGAATAATAATGATGAATGTGATCTTCAGATTCTTGCGGCGACTAAACGGTTGCTTCTGGACAAGAAACCGGCGCAACTACTTTCCAACGATTTTGAGTTACGACAAAAAGCCGCCGAATTGAATATTCCGGCTCTTTCGCTTCAGGAATTTCTTAACGGCAATTAACTGTACAAAATTCAATGTAACGGTCTATTTTATTAACCTTCGAGCAGTCCGCCGATTATTTTTATGTTCACCACGAAAAACACGAATGTTCACGAAAGGTTTTAAACAACAAAAAATAGAAACATCATTTTCGTGTCTCTTCGATTTTCGTGTCCTTTCGTGTATTTTGTAGTTAAAAATCAGTATTAAAAAATCCTCTGAATAATTACACTCATTTTTATATCATGTAACATCCCTCAGAATAATCTGCGAACATCAGCGTAATCTGCGGACTTCTTTCTAGCGGCTCTGTGGTTAATAAAACAGGAATGTTCAATTTTCACCAAAACCCATTGTTTTAGGCAATGGCGGGATCAAACGTTTTTTATTCTCTTTACCAAGGTCAATCGTTTGATCGTTAACGCCTTTCTTTCTAGACGGTTTAATTTCTATCTGAACCAGCGCGGTTTCCTATTTTCCGAATTGAGAAACCGCAAGACTAACTATACAATCTATACAGTATTTTCCCAACATGATTGTTCCTTTTGTCCCCCGTTGTAAAAACGCCCTATTTCGATATAATGGACAAAATGATTTGAGAATCTTTAGAACCCCTCAGAACATTATTTAAGTCCTTTTTTTATCAATAGTTACGTTTACAAAAAACCGAGCCGATGCCTGATACGAATCTCCCGTTTGACGAATCTTCTGAAATTTCCAACTCCAACCCGGATACCAACAACAGCGGGACACGGTTGTTGCAACTCTCCATCGCGGACGAGATGAAAAACAGTTATCTGACCTACGCAATGAGCGTAATTGTCAGCCGAGCGTTGCCTGATGTCCGCGACGGTCTCAAACCATCACAACGCCGTATCCTCGTCGCTATGAACGACTTAAATCTTTCACCAGGCGCAAGCCGAACAAAATGCGCCAAAATCTGCGGTGAAACAATGGGTAATTATCATCCGCACGGCGATGTGGTTATCTATCCAACTCTTGTCCGAATGGCTCAGGAATGGAATGTCCGTAAAGTCTTGATCGATAAACAAGGTAATTTCGGCTCCATCTCTGGAATGCCGCCCGCCGCCATGCGTTACACCGAAGCACGTTTGGCTCCGGCTGCCGCTTTAATGCTCGAAGACCTTGAACTCGGTACTGTCGATTTTATCCCGACTTATGACGAACAACGTATGGAACCGACCGTATTGCCGTCAAAGTTTCCTAATCTTTTGGTCAACGGTTCCAACGGAATTGCCGTCGGAATGGCAACCAGTATTCCAACTCATAATGTTAGCGAAGTTTGCGATGCGGTTCGGGCAGTTCTGGATAATCCGGGTATTTCTCCGCTCGAATTGCTCAATATTTGTCCCGGTCCCGATTTTCCAACCGGAGGAATTATCTGCGGACGGCGCGGAATTCATCAAGGTTATCTGACCGGTCGCGGGACAATCACTGTTCGGGCAAAAGCAAAAATTGAAGAAAATAACAAAAAAACACGGATTATTATCACCGAACTCCCCTATCAGCAAGCACGGGATGACGTTGAAAAGAAAATCGAATTGGTCGCTAAAGAAGGGAAAATTTCCGGCATCACCGCTGTTCATAACGAATCCGATCTTAAAGAACCGGTTCGGCTTATTGTCGACGTCAAAAAAGATGCAGACCCTGATGTGGTGTTGAATCAACTTTATCAGTTCACACCGCTGCAAGATTCTTTTTCGGTTATTCTCTTGGCTCTTGTCGATGGCAAACCGCGAGTTTTTACGTTCAAAGAATTGATCGAGGAATTTATTCGTCATCGTATAACAGTGATTCGTCGCCGCACACAATTTTTATTGGCAAAAGCCCGAAAACGGAAACATACTGTTGAAGGTTTGGTGATTGCTCATGCCAACATTGACGAAGTAATCCGAACTATTCGAACTTCCGCAACACAGGCGGAAGCGAAACAACGTCTTATGTTAATTGAATGTCCGTCGGCAATGTTGGAACGTGTGTTGGACGTCGGCTTTGCCGATTTCCAGATTGAACGCGGCGTCCGTGAAACCTATACGCTCACTCCGGTTCAAGCAGATGCGATTCTTCGTATGACCCTAGGGCATCTCGTCAATCTGGAACAGGAAAAACTCGGCGAAGAATATCGTAATCTTTTATTGGAAATTGCAGAATATCTGAAAATTCTTGCCGACGAAAATCTGATTCGGGATATGATTCGGGAGGACTTGCAACAAATTAAAGCAAAACACGGAGACAAACGGCGTACCGAAATTTCCGGCGAAGAAGCGATTGATATTGATATTGAAGATTTGATCGAGGAAGAAACAATGGTCGTGTCGATTACGCAAAGCGGTTATATTAAACGGACGCCGGTTACGGTTTATCGTGCGCAAAAACGCGGCGGTAAAGGAAGAATTGGAGCCAAAGTTGCCGACGAAGACCCGATTCAACATCTTTTTATCACAACCACACATAATTATTTATTGTTCTTCACAAATTTCGGTAAAGTTTATTGGCATAAGGTTTACGGTTTGCCGGAACTTCCGCCAACTTCAAAAGGCAGAGCGATTGTTAATTTGCTGAATCTTGCGGCAGGGGAACAAATCGCTGATTGTCGGGCGATTAAAGATTTTAACGTACCGGATCATTATCTTGTTTTGGCAACGAAAAACGGATTGGTGAAAAAAACGGCTCTTTCCGCGTTTGGGCGTCCGCTCAAAGGCGGACTTATTGCCGTCAAATTGCGAGAAGGCGACGAGTTGATTGATGTAACGGTTGTCGGACCAGGCGACGAATTGATTATGTCCACCGCAACCGGTAATGCAATTCGTTTTCGTCACACCGATGTTCGGGCAATGGGACGTGTGGCAAGCGGTGTTAGAGGAATACGGTTACGCAAAGGCGATTCGGCGGTGGGGATGATTGTCGCATCGCCGGATATGACACTTTTAACTGCTTGCGCGAATGGTTACGGTAAACGAACTCCGATTGGTCCCAACGGTGCACCCGAAGAAGAACTGCCCCAAGACCAAAACGTACCGGATGACGAAAACACGGACGATTCCGCGTTAACTGCTGAAGAACCGCCAACGGACGACGCCGTATCAAATGATACAGAAACAGAAAACGCCGACAATGACGATCTGAACACTAATTTACGTTATACAACAAAACATCGCGGCGGTTTGGGGTTGAAGGACATTAAAACGTCGCAACGGAACGGGGCGGTAATCAGTATTACTCGTGTTCGGGACGACGACGAAGTGATGATGATTACGGCAAAAGGTCAAATCCAACGAATTGCGGTTGCGGACATTCGTGTGATGGGACGTAACACGCAAGGAGTCCGTTTAATGAATCTCGATCCCGACGATACCTTGGTTGCCGTCAAAAGAATTCCCAAAGATAAAAACTCAACAGAAAACAACAATACGCCGGAAACAGAAATATCAGACGAAAACCAATGAGCCAAATAATCTTTTGTAATTATTCAGTGGATTCATTCAAAGTTTGTCCACTAGGCAGGCGACCTTTCGCCGAAAGACCGCAACGGTTGATTGTTTTTTTTGAATTCCTGCCGTCCACAAGGGTCAAGTCGGCGAGTACGCCAACGCAATGTTTCGGCGAAACATCGCCTACCATCTTGTAGATAGTTCGGCAACAGATTATAGTAGTGGAGAATTAATAGTGGATAGTGTCGCAAGCGAATTATTGATTTTGTGACAAAAATCCGGTTGCGGCATTTTTTACTCTCCACTATCAACTGTCAACTCTCCACTATCCTTTAATTTCCTATGTTTATTCTATACAAAATATTGACGTCTTTTCCGTTGAGGGTTATTTATTTTCTTTTTGTTGTTTTGATAACCATTTATTGGTTACAACATGGTTTCCATTGGCGTCGGTTGCAATCGGAAAACAACGCGGACAAAACGGTTGTGAAAGTAACCGAAACATTGCGTCGTCAAAATCCTGAAGCGGCGGCGGAATTGGAAAAGATGCGTCATCTTCATAATATCAACGCGCTTGCGGCAACATTTCAGGAACGAAAACATTTGGACGGAGTGGACGGACTTGTCCGGCTTGCTCAGGAAGGCAGTAAAGCGCGGGCGATGTTTGATTTATCCTTGACCGAGATGGCGCTCAAGCCGACATTGATTACCAACGCCAATCAACGTCAAACTTTTCTCAATGCTCATGCCAATCATTTGCAACATCTTGATTGGGTACAAAAAAATATCAACGATCAAGATGTTCAGTATTTTCTTGAGCGGCATACGTCGGAATATCTCCAACAACTTGAAAAAGCGTCACAAAATCCTGACGAATGGCGTCGTGTTCGTGATAACCCGATGATGGTACAATTAATGATGAGCGGTGTGGATTCGGACGGTCTTGAATTTTATGATCGGGAAAAGGAATGGCTTGACGATGTGCTTTATCTGTTGCTGACTTCTATTGAGATTGATCCGAATAGCGATTCAAATAATGATCAAAATATTACTCGAAATACTGATCGAACTACTGACCGGTCTGAAAATCAAACTTCCGCGTTGAACGTCACGAAGTTACAATCCGATGATTCAACGCCAGACCGATGGACGCGACGGCTGATTCAGACGATTCAAAAAAATCATCCTTATTTCCGTGACGCGGTTAAAGAATATCTTCAGGATTCTCAAATTGATACGAATACCGGACTTATTGTTGTGTTTGATATGTTTGAACGGTATGGTCAGACGATTCAAATTTGTGCCGATCATGGAGCGATTCCGTTAGAAGAATTATTGGGAGTGATGTTTTCCAATCCCGATTATTGTGAACGATATTCTTCGTCGCCGGAAAATCTTGCGGCGCGACTGATGACAATTCGTCAACAAACGCCGAATATTTGGGAACATGCCGACCGTCAATTGGTGTTTCAATTAGCGGATGATGTGCCGGATATTGCCGATGAACTTTGCCGTAAATTCGGAACAGACGATATTGCTGTTTTTTTGTATCTGAATTATAATGATGCGATTCGGCAGTCGGCAACGGCGGTCAACAAGTTTGGCGATTTAGCGATTTATATTCTGAACAGATATTCTGATTCGGAATTGTTCAAAAAATATCTGAAAGATTTTTCGCTTGGCGTGCGTCTTATTCCGTATGTTGCGATGTTTGAAGACAAAGGTCTGGAACGTCTTGAAACCAATCGCGGCTGGTTGGATAAATATTTTGATACGGAAGGAAATCCGAAACAAGATAAATGGTATGAAACATTACCGGGCGGCGGTGCAATTAAAGTTGCGGGAAATTGGGCGAAAAGTTATCCGTCGGAATGGAGCGAACTTGGTTGGGCGGCGTTGGATGTTGCCGACGCCGCGTTGCTGATCGCGTCGTTCGGAACGTCGGCGCCCGTAACAACAATGAAAACAGCCGGAACCGCTTCAGTTAAAGTCGGAACAAAAACAATCGCACGCGATACCGTAACAACCGTTTTGAAATCAGGAACACGTGTTACGTCAAAAGGGTCGCGAAATTTGGCAAAAACGCAGAAATCTTTTTTGTTTCGTCAAGGCATTCGCGCGCTGGCGCAACAACCGTTTCACCTGATTCCGCAGGGCGGACGACTTCTTGTTCGGGCAGGAACAAACATAACAATAACGCCGTTAAAAAAACTCACGGCAGGTATTTACCGTTCTGCGCGTTCCGTTCATCTTTCATGGCAAGGCGTTAACCCTGTAACACGTAAAATTGTTTACCGTTCACTTTTAGCGACGGGACTTGTTATAACGTTATGGAATCGAACCATTCCTGAACTGCAAAATACGTTGCCGCAAATTGGCGAAAAAGTTGGAGTCTTGATTGCGGATTCTGCCAAAGTCGGCGCGGAAACATTGGCGTCAGTTCTCAATGGTTTTCTCGAACAATTATTGAAAACGCCGAACAGTTCCCAGTTCCTTCCTTATATTGTGTATTGGGGCATTGTTGCAATATTGATTATCACAACAATTTTATTTGCCCACCGATTATTTTTACGAAAAATTCGTCGATGATTGGAGAAGGTAATCATAAATGGGTAATATAAGATACGTAATATAAGGTAGGCGACCTTCCATGAGAAAGGATCGCCTACCTATAATTGTCCCAAAAATCCGAAATAATCAGAAGATAAATTTGAAGATGAAGACGAAAAATACCATATCCAGACCTTACCAAACGAACAAGGAATTTGCCGAAGCCGCCAAAATTTCGGAACAGAATGCGTTCATTGCGGTTGCGATTCGTCGAATTACCGGACACTTACAAAATATTCCTGTACGTGAATTGGTTGCCGATTCAACATTCGAGGCTATCACATGGCAGCGAGATGAATCTGAATTTTTTGCTTCCGATTGGAATAAAGGGGAGTTTGCAATATGTTTCGAGTTGTTTTTCGATATTAAGATTGATTGGGCAAAAGTCGATGAAGCGGCAAAAAATACAGGTTATCGAAACTGGTTTTATAATCCAGATAATTACAAAATGTTCAGTTTCCTCTGGAAACCGTTTGTTTCCAGACAACCGACTAAAAAGATGACGTATGGTGAATAGGTTTATATTGTAACTGAAAAATTTCTTGTTCCTGTTCGTGATAAAATTATTCTACCTGCGGATGGGACGGGAATCAAAACAAGCGACTTGAATCAGATCTGTTATACTCAAAAACATACCTCACATTTGCCAATTTTATAAGAATTAGGATTGTTTGTGTTTTATTGTTGTTTTAGTTATTTCTTTTATTGATACGTATTTTGTTCATACGATCATCATTTTTCGCATTTCTATATTCATAATTATTTATCTGCTTTTATCGTTTTCGCCAGAGTGTTTCGTCCGTGATTCCGAGTGTTTTCTGAACAGCGGCGATATCTTTTTTGAAACGTTTGGCGTCTTCGGGATAACCGGCGGTCGGTTTTAAGTTGGGAATCTTTTCCCGCCAAAATTCGTTAAACTTAATCATTGCCCGTTCACGGAGATATTTTGAATTCATCGACGCCAACGCAACCGGAACCTGAGATTCACCCTTCGCAAGAAAACGAAACTCCAACGGTTTATTTTTGTACGTCAACCGATAAATACTGCTCGCCCGACTTTCCTGAATTACTTGAATCCATGAATCGGGGAAGTATTCCGTGAGTAAATCAAGATAATGATTTCGTCCGCCGTGTTTGTCGCAAAGAATCAACACCGGTATTGTAACAGAATAAGCGTTAAGAACGTCGGCAATCAATGTTAAAGTTGCATCAGAAAGTAACGAACCTTTTGAATCAAACCGGTCAAGTTGACGGTTAAATTCTTCCGGCTCAATGGTTCGGCTGCGAATATCACAAAGCCGGATTTTATTTTCGGACAAAATTTTCGTGAATACCGACGTTTGTTTCGTCAATACTGTTTCATCTATATCCAACGGTTGCTGCGGTTTACCCAAATAACGCAACGAAATCATAATACCATATTCCAACGCCGTCAACGAACCGCCGCCGTGATAAAGTTTTTTGGAATCGCCGATTTGTATTTCGTAACTTTTAAGTTGTGCAAGAAGCGGCAATAAATTGTCGGTCGGCGATTCCCAAACCGTTGCAGAAATAACCAACGGTCCAAGATTCGGACCGTAACCGGCTTCGTCCGTTCCAATAATAAGTTGATTTCCGTTCATTAATTAATCAATTGAATGGTATACCGTTTTCCTTTTAAAAATCTGCTTTAGATGTTCGCTTATCCTGCAATTTTAGGTATTTTTTTATTCAAAAAGTCGATTTTTATAAGGACTAAAGTATAACTGGGCGAGTGTTTGAGAAAGCATCAGTAATTTCTCAATTTTTCGTGCCGTGTCGGATTCCGAATCGGCAATATCTTTCGCTTTTTGAAAAGATTTTTTCGCCTCATCGTTTTCACCAATACGGTACCAATAAAATGTTATCAAAAGATAAACCTGAAACAAATTATTCTTGCCTTCTATTTCATCGGTGGATGAATTTAATCTTAAAGCCGGTTGATCCGGTTCGCGATGAAAAGAGTAAGGATGCTTAAATTTTCGAACATCTTTAATTTCATCAAGCAATTTTTGAACTTGGCTAAGATTTTTTTTAGCGCCGAATTTATCGTACAATTTTATTTGAGTATCCGCTATCATTAATTGTTGGTCTGTAAGTATAGGCAGATTATCAGATAATTTTTTTAGAGTTTCAAGTATTTCTCCGAGTGTTTTCCACGCCCCGCGTAAATCAGGTAATTCTGTTTGAGTTTGACGATCAAGTACCTGAAATAACTCCTCTCCCCGTTTCTCCAGATCATTGATTTTTAGTGCATTTTCGGTTTCCTGTTGAAATTGTTCAATTTTCTTTTTTTCCTCATCCGAATAGGTTGCAAAAAATTGGTTCAATAATTCTTCCGACGCTTCATCTTGCTGTTCAATTTTAGCCATCACCAATTGCCGCGCCGCTTGCGGCTTTAGAACGGCATCCAATGTTTCAACAAATTCAGCGGCCTCATCCAATTTTCCCGCATCAATCAATAACTTTAAATACCATCGACGAAGTATTAGTGGATTTTCCGCAACATTTGCCAAATGGTTAACAAGTTCCGCAATAATATTGTTTTGATTATTTTTCGACAACTGGTCAATCATCTTTATCAATAATAGTTCCTGCGCTTCAGGGGAACTGGTCTGTTTGGCAAGGGCAAGGATTTGTTCAAGAGTAATTGTTTTCACAGAATCCAGAGCGATGTTGTTAATAAAATTATCCTTTTTCTCGTTATCCTCAAATTTAAGAATTTTGAGAATCTTTTCCGCATCTGCAATTTTACCTTCCTGAGCAAACGTAATCGCCGCTAATCCAAATAAATGTAATTTATAGTCTTCATCGATAACAGTTTCGATCATTGCCAGCGCTTCGGCTTGCCGGTCAACAAGAATCAGATTGCGAACAATTAACGCAATAATATTTTGTTCTTCAACATCTTCAAGTTCCCGTGCTTTTTTTCGTGCTTTTTCAAAGAGAATTTTTGATTCATCACTTTTCCCCTGTTTTGCTAGTTCACGGCCAAGAATTACGGAAACAAGTGATTCCAATCCGGCATCTTTCGCTTCAACCGCTCCGGCAAGCGATTTTCGCAATAAATCGGTTACATCAAACTGTTTGACCGTTTCGTTTTTATCGACATTGCTCTTTTCAATTTGTTCAGCGTCTTCGATAATTTTTTCCGCAACATTGAATTGTTTTTGTGCACGGAGAAACGGTTTGACAATTAGATTGAGTGTTTTAACGCTTTCAATATAATCGCCGAGATCAGCCTGAGCAAAAGCAACCGCTTCGATCATTTGTGCTTGTACCGATTCTTTTTCAATAGACGGAATCAACTTTAACACCTGCTGAATTGTATTCCGCGCCGGTTGTTGATCAGTGAAACGGAGTTCAAGACTGAGTAATTGAAACAGAATCGGAATTTTTTCTATATTCGGCAACGATTCCAATGATTGATGTGTTTCTGCAATCAACGCAATCAGTTCCGGCGTTTGCTGCAACGTTAACTTTGTTTCCTGCGCTCCGGCAACAATCGAACTGAATGTAACAAACGCAATAACACAAAACGAAAAATAAACTCGTAACATTAAAATTCTCCTAAAAAGTGTGAAAAAACGATAATTGTTCCTCATAAACGGTAAACGATATTTTTTCATTTGATCATAGTCTATCAAATAAATCACCATAATCATAGTTCAGACAACATTTTCATCAAACCATTTTTTTGCTGTTCAGGGAGACGCATCAAGAAAACATTTTTTCATCTCTGAATTATCCCCTATTCCTTTTTAAAATCGTTTTTTTTGAAGAGATGAAAGTCATCGGTTTCGTAAAATCCGTAATCGTCTTTTTCGTGTCAATATCGACCAATCCGTTGATGTTCACGCGTTGACGAC
>JAIRLW010000438.1 GCA_031259095.1 Planctomycetaceae bacterium
CAAGAAGTTCTTGACGCAGGAATGAATGGACATATCGGTAAACCAATTGATATACAAATCGTATTGGACGCCATTCGGAAAATAATTAAAAAACATCAAGCAATCGAATGTTTGCCGGATGATCAGAAAGAAAAAATTCGGAATTTGGAATCGGGAGTTATAGAACGATTTCTTCCGGTTGACTACCAAATTTAACCAACGTATAATAAGGAACCCTTCAGCGAAGGGCTCTCGATAACCATACCAAAAACAATTAAGAACCATACCACAAACAATTAAGGAAGTCCTACTAAAATGTTCAAAAGATTATTTATTTTATTGAATGTCGTATTATACCGTTTTTACTTTAAAAACCGGTTTTTGAAATGTAAAAACACCTTAAATTGCAGAGTTAAACGAAAATATAAAACAGGTTTTTCAAAGGAAAACGGTCTATTTGTTCTCGCCTTTTTGTCAACGGCGGCAGGTCTGATTGTCCATGTTAGTACGTTTCTATTAAGCAAATATCCCGACCCTGATTTTTTTTCAATGCTGTTTGGTCTTCTCGTTATTGTATTATTAACAGCGATTCTATCGTTAATAATGGTAATAATGTCCGCTAACGCTCAAAGCCGGCAAGAATCGGAAAATACATCTGCGAACAAAACAACAATTCCAATTAATACATCAGGAAAGTTAATACCGAAAAAAAATAAATTAGTTAATACAATTATTGGCTTATGTTTTTTTTATGTAGTTTTCAATTTTTTTGTATGGTTTCCGTACGATGGTTTACCGCATATTATTGACGGAAAATATGTATTGAGTAATCACAGAATAATACGAGCGGAAATAACAGAAGATGTATATTATGAACGGAAATTTCGTGAAATAAGACTTATATCAGTACCTTGCATGTTTTTTTCAATGATTCCCATGTTCTATTTTTATCTTAATCTCGTCAAAATAAATGATCAAAATAAACGTCAAACGATAGAGTAAAATAAAAGTCTTCACCCAAAGTCGCGTTGCCTTTAGCAATTGATCATGGAAAATGGCGTCCCATCATGTCCCTAATGTCCCTACACTGAGAATTTTAGGGATATTAGGGACAATAAGGACTATTGGGACAAAAAGTAGGCGATGTTTTGGCAAAACATCGCCTATTTGATGTCGCCTACTTTTCGTTTTAGCATTTTTCAGTTAAGATTATTTAATCAATTTAATCAAAATTTAATCAACGATGATTTCGACCACACTATCGTTGTCGATTTCTTAACCTTTTTCCGTTCAAAGAGTTCTATGACGGCTTATCAACATTGTATTAACCCCAACTGTAATAAAACGTTTGGAATTGAGGAAATTCATCATGCTTGTCCGGTATGCGATGAACTTTTGGATGTGGAATATTCTTGGGAACAACTCCAACCGCCGAAAAATCTGAAATTTTTCGAAACCTATTGGTCGGAACGTTCCAATCCCTATCGGTTGAGCGGCGTTTGGCGATTCCACGATTTGTTGCCGTTTCTGCCGATAAACCGTTGTGTTACCATCGGCGAAGGTCAGACGTTACTCCAACAAGCCGGACGAGTTGCACCGTTTACCGGTTTGCAACATGACCGGCTGTTTCTGCAATACGAAGGGCTAAACCCGTCCGGAAGTTTCAAAGATAACGGAATGTCCGCCGCGTTTTCCCATGGCGCTCTTGTCGGCGCAAAACGAGCCGCATGCGCTTCAACAGGAAATACAAGCGCATCACTCGCAATTTATTCGGCTTACACCAATCTCATGCAATCAGTTATTTTCATCGGTTCTGGAAAAATCGCTTACGGTAAACTTTCACAAGCATTGGATTACGGCGCAAAAACAATTCAAATTCAAGGCGATTTCGATGACGCAATGGCACGAGTGCAGGAAGTTTCAAAACAACTCGGAATTTATCTCGTCAATAGTGTTAATCCGTTTCGGCTCGAAGGGCAAAAAACGATTATGTTTCGCGTCTTGGAGGCTCTTCGATGGGAACCGCCGGATTGGATTGTCGTTCCCGGCGGGAATCTCGGTAACTCAAGCAGTTTCGGAAAAGCGTTTATCGAATTACATAAACTCGGTCTCATCAAAAAAATTCCGCGTCTTGCCGTTATCAATGCCGTTGGCGCAAACACGTTATTTCGACTCTACGAACAGGAAGGATTACGGTGGAACGGCGGGAATTATGATAAAGTTCACGCGAAAAAATTTTTCGACCAAATGACCGCCGAAGAACGTAAAGCCTCCACAATCGCCAGCGCCATCGAAATCAATCGTCCGGTTAATTTGTCAAAATGTCTGCGGGCGTTAGATTTTTGCAACGGAGTTGTGCGGGAAGTTACGGAACAGGAAATCCTCGACGCCAAAGCGCAAGTCGGTGCCGGCGGTTTTGGGTGTGAACCCGCCAGCGCCGCTAGTGTTGCCGGAACAAAAAAACTTGTCGCTGAAGGTGTTATTGAAAAGTCGGAACAGGTCGTTTGTATTCTGACCGGACATCAACTCAAAGACCCAAACGCCACTGTCGCCTATCATGGAACTGACAAAACCTTTTTCGAAAATGTTCTCGGCAAACGCGGCGTCAAAACAACTGTTTTCGCCAACCGTCCCATTTCCGTACCCAATGATCTCAACGCCATCGTTCAAGTGCTTCAGTAAATAAATAATTTCGTAATATTTCAGCCGCATTTACCATGACCGTATCGTCATTGTTTCAACAACCTTATTTTCACCGCGAAACCCGCGAAGAGACACGAAAAAAATGGGAACCCTCATTTTCGTGGCTCTTCGTGCATTTTGTGATGAAAATTCATTAGGGAGAAATGTCGATGAATAATGACAGATATTATTTTTAAGTGATGATTATCTTTCTGATCAAAAAGAAAATATTAAAAAAATTTCCGCGATGTGCTCTCTAAGTCTTTAGTGGTAAAAAATAAAAGAGACAGTTACTAGAGGGAACTTCTAAAAACGTAATATATCAGTGGAATATTTTTTACACGTATGAATATTGGACAAATAACCTCATTTCCACCTAATTTTCTTAACGATTGTTTAAAACAACCTCAGTAGCCAAAGATACAATATCTA
>JAIRLW010000217.1 GCA_031259095.1 Planctomycetaceae bacterium
GCAATGCATTGCGTCTCTACGTAACATCTGATAAATTCTATAATCCTAACAAAAAATGAAAACCGAAATTTCAAGTACAAGGAGTATATTAGTACCAATTTGTCCCTAACGTCCCGTCACTGAAAAATTTTAGGGACAATAAGGACAAATGGGACATAAGGGACAAAATGATTCTTTTATTCTTTAACTGCCGTTTTCGAGGAATCGGGTCATATCGGTGATCAATTTTTTTGTAATGTTAATAAAATTTTCGTTATCGTTTAGAACCGCTTCCAGATTTCCGGTTTTGGCGGAGGCTTCCAATATTGCCGCCATTTTGCCGACCTTGTCAGCACCAATATTCAAACTGCTCCCCTTAATTCCGTGAACCGCAATCGCATAAGATTTAAGCGTTTCGGCAGTCGGATTTTGTAATTCATCCAGAACCGGCGGAGTGGTTTCAATATAAATTTTGAGAATTTCCCGATAAATCTCTTCATTGCCAACCACTCGTTCTAAACCGGATTTCATATCAAGACCGTCAATCATCTCCGATGTGGTCGAATCGTTGTCCGTAACCGGTTCAGGTAAAACCAGAATTTTTGTTTCTGTTGGTGTTTTTGTTTCCGCATTTGTTTTTGGCGCTGATTCTATTTTCATTTCTGTTTTTGTTTCCGATTCTGTTTTTACGGCAAAGGTGATATGTTTATGTTTCGGAATCCATCGATCAAGGATACTTTCCAACCGTATCGGATCAATCGGTTTTGAAAGAAAATCGTTCATTCCATGCGACAGAAACATTTCACGAACACCCGAAACCGCGTTAGCGGTTAACGCAATAATCGGAACATCCTGCCCTTCGGGAATCGTCCGAATTTGAGCGGTTGTTTCCAATCCGTCCATACCGGGCATCATGTGATCCATGAAAATAAGATCATAGTTGTTTTTCCGTACCAGATTGACAGCGTCCTGACCGCTTTCACAAATATCAACCTGACACTGGAACGGAATCATCAAGCCTTGAGCAACTTTCAAATTCGTAACAATGTCATCGACAACCAAAATCCGTGCATCAGGAGCCGTAAACCGCACAACCGTCATATCTGTACGGTATAAATGAGTATCGGAAACGTGATTGAAAACATTCGCCAACGGCGCCGTGTATAACGGAGACGAGATCGTGTAATAACGCGCATGACCGGAAAATTCATTGTTTTCCGTCATCACCACTAATTGAGGTGTATCGGAGTTTTGGTAAATTTCCGTCAACAGATTCACCGTTTCTTCCAAAACGGAAGACGCAACAAAAATATAATCGTAACCGGCTTTTCTGACTTCCTGTTCAAACCGCACAAAATCAGAAACCAGACAAAAACAAATCTTCAACGATTCAAACGCCGACCGGCATACCGAATCATATCCCGAACGCGGTTCATAAATTAAAGAAGTGGTATCTTCCGGCTGATCAAGACGAGCAAACGGTTCATCACGAATAAAACGTTGTTGAATAGTTACGGTAAAAATGCTTCCAAAACCGTATTGACTTTGAACTTGAACATCTCCATTCATTAAACGCGCCAGATTGCGGACAATCGCCAACCCTAATCCTGTTCCGACAATTCCCTTATTTGTTTCTTTGTCGAACTGCATAAAATTACCGAACAATTGATCAATGTCTTCCGGTTTAATTCCAATTCCCGTATCGACAATATCGAAGGTCAGCCAAACCGTTTGATCTTGAATCCTGTTGCGCACCGTCATTTTGATAAATCCTTCACGCGTATATTTTGCCGCATTACTCAAAAGATTCAGAAGAATTTGCCGTAACCGCACTTCGTCGCCAATCAGATAATTTGGAATGGTACTGTCAATCTCCAAAAAAAAGTCCAACGGCGATTCCAAAAGACGTGTACGAATAATATTCACAATATCATGCACCATTGACCGAAACTGATATTCGCTTTCCACAATTTCCATTTTACCGGATTCAATTTTGGAAAAGTCCAGAATATCGTTGATAATTGATAAAAGACTATTACCGGCTTGTTTAATGCTCAACACCATTTCATGAGCCGAATTAGGAATTTTTTCACGAAGAGCCAACTCCGCCATGCCGATAATCGCACTCATCGGCGTCCGAATTTCATGACTCATATTGGCAAGAAAAGAACTCTTGACACGGCTAGCCTGTTCCGCTTGTTCTTTTGCCGCAAGAACTTCGGTAACGTCATGACAAAGAAGAATCGCTCCTTCCGATTCGCCGTCATGAGACAACATCGGCGCGATATGAACGACATAATCGCGTGGAGAATCCGCTTGCCCCCAAGCGGTACGAAGCGGAATTTTCATACTACACCGCTTACTCATCGACTGAATAATAATTTGAACCGCTTTTTTAAATTCCGCCGCAGGAAACACTTCACTAAATCGCCGCGCGTTTAGAAAACCGAATGAAGTTTGTCCTAGAATTTGCAGAAACGATTCGGTGCAGTAAACGAAACGTCCTTCTCCGTCAATCATAATAATAAGGTCTGGACTGTTACGGAGCAGAAGTTCCAGATATTTTCCCTGACGAACTCTTTCGGCTTGGAGTTCGGCTTCCAGATCGAGATTGGCATGAGTTGCCGCTTTACTTCGGGAAATCAGCGTTTCCAACCGCGTAATCTCACGCTTGAGACGTTTATTTTCGCGCTCCAGATCAACCGGTTCCGGTGAAACCGAAATGGGTACCTCTTGATTAAACATAAATTTGTCTTAAAAATTATTTCTC
>JAIRLW010000469.1 GCA_031259095.1 Planctomycetaceae bacterium
ACATTTTACGACATTTTTCATTGTCATTCTCCTTATTTTATAAGGTTTTCCTGAAATCATTGCGATTCGCTTACCGCAAACAACACGGTAAAAAAACATATCGCAATTGACATAGATTCGTAGTTTACGTCAAGATGGACAAATTGTCAATCGGAAAATTCCTTTTTTGACAGATTTCCAAAAAATTGTTCAGATTATTTTGAAATTTGAGGAATGTAATCATAAAAACAGAAGCCACGAACGGTAGTGAGAGATTTCCCCAATATGGTAGGCGACCTTTCGCCGAAAGGTCACGTCGGCGATAGCCGACTATGCCCCTGTGTGCGGACGGCAATCAGATGCCAAAACAGGAAACCTCTGAAAATGTGTTTTAATCACAGAATTATTTGTCCCAATTTGTCTCTAATGTCCCTTATGTCCCTAAAATGGCGCTTAAAAGACAATAAGAACAAAGGGGACAAATGAGTTTTAAATTAAATTGGTATCTAAGAAAAGATATTTTTAGAGATTCCCTAAAGAGTTTTCCATCTGACTATGACAGGTCTGATTTTGGATACTAATTGGAGTATTTTTCCGCTTGCTATAACGTGAACGGAGTTTCCTTGCCCAAAGAATCACTCCGGTTATCGGAAGCGATGTTGCAATCAGGCAAGTAACAAAATAAATCACTTTTGAAAGCGTACCAAATATTTCGCCGTTATGGAGTGGAAAAATCAACGAAGCGATTTTTTCGTTAAACGGTAATTGGTCAAATAAATCACATTTGAGTAATTCTCCGGTATATTGATCGAACTGAATTTTATCGGTTGCCGCGATATTACAAAAACCTGCTCCGATACGTTGAAAAGTAACACTTCCATTCGGCGACTGAGGAAGAGAAAGTCGCGTGATTCCTTGACGTGTGGTGATTTAATTACCTTGTTCAATGAAATCGTCCCATTTCAAATGTTGTTTCGCATTCGGTCGTGTTTTCGACAAAACCGGTTTTTCCAACGCTTTACCAAATGGTTTTGCGCCCAATAGTCGTTCAACAGTGGAACGATACCACGCAAACGAAATGATCGGTCCCGTTAATGCCATAATAACGGCTGGAATCAAAATATAAAATCCAAGCGTGTTATGAAAATCATACCAAAGCCGTCCCCATCCTTTTTTTGTACGGACACGAAGACCGGACAACCAGCCTTTCAAGACATGAAGTTTCGACGGAAACCAAAGACACCGTCCGCTGACCGCCAAAACAAGGAAAATTAATGTTGCACTGCCGACAATGATTTGTCCTGTCCGAATATCGAGTAAGAGAAAACGATGCAAAAATGTAAGCGTCATAAAAAACAGGTAGATTTTACTTCGTTGCGGTCCTAACGATTCGCCGGTATAGGGATTGACCAGGTAGGAGGTACCAAGCATGGCGTGGATTGCCGGCATTCCCGCCGGCAATTTGGCGGAATCTGTTTTATTTTTTTTGACATTAAAAATCCACGCCTGATTATTTGCGGATGGAATCGTAACACGAACCGCTTTCCCTTGTTCGGCTGTTTCGATTAACGGAACCAATTCTTCAAGACTTTTCGGTACGGCATTGTCGGACTTCTTGACATAATACCGATCATGTTCCAAAAATAGAATCATTTCGGTTTTGAATGTTAAAAGCGTTCCGCTTAAACAGACAACAAACAGAATCAAACCGCTGGAAATACCAAGCCAAAGGTGTAATTCATAAGCAATACGGCGAAACACCTTCGGAAGAAACCCGCGACCAAGTAAATAAAAGAACGACGGAATCGCAATCAATAAGATTGTTGCAAAAATAATCTGAACAAAAAATAACATGGTAAAATAAAATATAACGTTCTTAGGAAGGTGAAAACAAATTTTTTAATCGTTTCGGAATTTTAGGAATCATTGTTTACGTCAATAATTCAGAGATAGGCGACCTTTCTCCTGAAAGGTCGCGCCGGTTGATGTTTACCTAAAATATGCGGAGATAAACGTACTTCCGCATATTTATTTTTGTACAAAATCTATGATTGAATTAGTACAACATTAAAATCCAGAGAAAACTTCTCCGTCGCTTATTGACGCCGCCAATCGCCATTGTCTTAAATTAACGGAATTGGAGACGCCGCGAACACTGCCGTCCGCCAATGCCGTAATGACAACACTTGTATGATAACTATTCGCTACGAAAAATCCCTGATTCATATTCCAATAGGACGGCATTTTTGCATTCGGTGGAATAAACGCGCCAAAGGTCGTATAGGCAGGTTGAATAAGTACCCACGACAACCCGCGATTATTCTGCCAACCAGCCGACGGAGTTTGATTTGAACTCATGTGTGTATCTAATCCTCCAAGCGTATCATTCGCCAAACCAGTTGTAGAACCGTTTGCAAAATCGAAAAGAGTTCCGCCCATTGGAGGTTCGCCGTACATCAGAATCCGGTATGCACCCGAAACAACTGCGTCGTCATAAGTACCGCCGACAGTTCCCTCAACGCCAACGCACGCTTCTGATAACGCCATGGTGTTCGATGTTCCATCTGTAATTGCGGCAAAACTATGCGCGGACGAATGATAAAACAAACCGTTTGATTTCGTAACAATAGTTGGCGGTCCTCCCGGCGGCATTGACGGATAGGAGCCGGGCGCTTGAATTCTCGCATAATCGCTTCCGGTGCAAACCATGTAGTTACATGTCCCTGCAATAAGCGGTTGACCTCCGCTACTTATTGTTACTCCTTCTTCTCTTGAGTAAGAGGTTTTACGTGATTTTGGTCCTGAATCACTTGGGCAATGTAAAACTGGTAGAGTTGCTTCCGCCGCTTCAACCACATGCGGCAAAAACCAATCCATTCCAGCCATTGAACTTGTTGTCCCGCCAAACATATCCTGTTTCAAATCTAATTTTTCAAAAAGATGAACCTGTTCCATGTACGGAGTTAAACGAATCTGCACGGAATAACCATTTTTCGATTTTGCTCCTAAACCCGGCAACGCA
>JAIRLW010000543.1 GCA_031259095.1 Planctomycetaceae bacterium
CCGTTGACTCCGCCGGTATGATAACTCCGTGCAACACGAGTGGGATAAGCATGACCCAAATCGTTGGGACGTATATTCGCATCTGCCCCATCATTTCGATAACACATGACAAATCCTTGTCCAGCGTGATGAACAAAAAGAAACGGATTGGTGTTAAAGTGATTCGGATAATTCACATTGGATGCCGCTCGGGAAGGAACAGCACAGGACGATTCCAAACTGATAAAAGTATGAGAAAGTCCATCTTTGATCTCAGCAAATGCTACTCCGCTATTTTGTGAGAAAACTGCCATTGTGTTACATCGGCTCAGTGTTGTACTCAATGTTCGTTCTGCTTGGTCAATGGAAGGAACGGCATAATCTTTGTTACTGAACGGTTGTTTCTCACCCGATTTAGAAGAAGAAGGGCAACGCAAAAAAGCGGGACATTTGTCCGCTACCGACTGATTTCCCGTGTCACCGCAAGCGTCAACGCCGCCTTCTGAGTTATGCGGGTTATATTTAAACCCGACAGCGTAGGCGTAGGCTCTTTTGGTAAAATCAAATTGGCTGTAAATCGCTTGCTGTTCGCAATACGGCAAGAGAAACAATGCCCATCCCCACATTCCGCACGGAGACGGCCTATCCGTGCCGGTTATGTTGTGTGCTTCGGGCACGTTCATCCATGTGTGGTACATACATCCAGGCGGCAATGATTTGAGTGCGTCATGGTAATTGTGCATCGCCAGCCCAATTTGCTTCACGTTGTTTGTACACTGCATTCGTCTTGCCGCTTCCCGCGCTGCTTGAACGGCTGGTAACAGAAGAGCGATTAACACGCCGATAATCGCAATCACCACAAGAAGTTCGACCAACGTAAAGCCGAACGGTGAAGAGCGAAAAAGAGTTGAGAATTTCGCCGAATAGTGCCGGAAAACCGAACACTTTCCACTCTCCGTTCTTAACTCTCCTCTACATCTAGCCCCCCCCCCCCTGTTTTATCCATTTTAACATTTGTTTTTTCGCAAGAAACATCGCCAAAAAACCAACCAAACATTTCATTACATTTTCCATTGTCATTCTCCTTATTTTCTAAGGTTTTCCTGAAATCATTGCGATTCGCTTACAGCAAACAAACGGTAAAAAAACAGATCGCAATCGAATCAGATTCACAGTTTACTCTGAACCAGACAAATTGTCAAGCGGAAAAAATTTTTTTTGACAGATTTCCAAAAAATTTTTCAGATTATGTTGGAATTTGAGGAATGTAATCAGAAAAACAGAAGCCCCGAACGGTAGTGAGAGAATTTCCAAAATATGGTCAGCGAAACATTTCCTATCATTTTTCCCAACAGTCCTTATTGTCCCATTTGTCCCTAACATTTTTTCAGTGAAGGGACAATGGGACAAATAAATAATCTTTTAAGGCAAATTTGTGGTTGAGCAAAAGGGATTTTTAGGATTTCCACAAAAACATCTTGCGTTGATTGACAATTTATGGAATAATACCAGCACTTACCTTGTGTTTAGGCGCGGAATGAACAATTGCCATCATGTCACGCCATCCGTAAACACTATCCATTTTTTCAAAGGAGTTTTGTTATGAAACGGTTTTCAACCCATTGGATTGTCGGAATTTTGAGTTTTGTTGCTTTTTCGATAACCTCTGTTTTTCCGACTTTGGCGCAACCCGGTCATTTTCATGGACCTCCGCCGCCACATCATCGTCATGGTCCGAGCGATTTCGATAAGGCTCTTGGAGTCATCGGAGCGGTTGGAGCAGTTGCCGCGATTGCCAACGGCTATTCGCCTTACGGTTATTATCGGCGAACTCCGACGGTGGTTGTTGTTCCGCCGCGTCCGTCCACTGTAGTTGTAGAACGTCCGGTTGTTGTCGAAAAACCGGTTGTGGTGGAACGTCCGGTTATTGTCGAAAAAATAGTTACCGTAACTCCCGCACGAACTTCCGATTACTATTCGCCAAAACTTGGTGCAACGTTTATTATTCAGAACATGAAGATTCCCGGTTATACGTTCACCGCAGCACGTTTAACCTCCGACCCAATCGAAGATTCCCCGTTGAATGTGATTGGATTGCGTCAAGGCGATGTGGTCACGCGGTTAGACAATGACGCGGTGGACTCTCTGGAGGAACTTGAACGCCATGAAAAAAATACGCTCATCCGGTATATCAAAACCGGAACAGTAAAAGTTCAATTAGCCAAAATCTATATTCCAACCGACAAAGAGCTCAATCCAAAAGAAGAAGATACCTTCTACGCTCCCTAAATAAAGGGAACCTCTAAAAATTCGTTTTTTACTACAACGTTTTGTTTTATGAAAAATCATTTGTCCCTTTAGTCCCTAAAGTCCTTTTTTAGAGGAACTTTTGGGACTAAAGGGACATTAGAGACAAATAATCAATTAATAATCTCCTATTTGTTTTGGGCCAATGATGAAAATTTTTTGTTTCTTTAAAATAGACCGTTCTACCCAAAGTTTCCAATCCGTTTTATATTTGATACGGTTTCCGCTGTTCACGTTTTAACATGGCATTGGCTTCGGGATCGGCGATGATTTCCTGTTTGTCCGAATCCCACCGCAATTGCCGACCGCCAAGCCGAATAGAAATATTGGTTAAATGGCACGGTGTTACGGAACGATGTTCCAACTCTGCCGGAGCAACAGTAGTCTCACGGCTTCGCACACAATCGAAAAAGTTTTTCATGTGATCGCTGCTCGGTCGGACTTTCCAACCGTTTTCCGGTAACGGATTTTCTTTGAGTTCCTCGACCGGTTTGCCAAACAACCCGCCGCGATTCACAAACACCCTCCCTTTATCGCCGATAAACATAATTCCATTACGTTTATTGTTGTGAATTTCTTGCGGACAATTGTTACCGAATAACCAGTGACGTTGTTCTTCGCTTGTTTCCTGATGTCCGGTCGAACCGTGAAATCCCGGCTTTTCCGCAAAAACAGTGTAAAAGTATAACTCAATATCGTTTGGATATTTCAGTACGGCGTAAAACCGGTCGGGCGTATTGAAACAGTCCGGTTTGTTTTCGTTTGGAAAAATCCCGCGACCTTCAACAGTCAACGGTCCCGAATAATCCTGATCCATTCCCCAATGAGCAATGTCGATATGGTGATTGCCCCAGTCGGTCGCCATTCCTCCGGCATATTCGTACCACCAACGGAAAATCGCATGAGTCCGTTGCGGCATATACGGATGAATCGGCGCTTGTCCCTGATACAAATCCCAGTCGAGTTCCGCCGGAATTTCAGTTACTGAAAACGGACCGCCCCAAGAACTATAATACGGTAACGCAACAAGAACTCGTTTGAGTTTACCGATACGCCCGTTACGAACCAGTTCAACCGCTGTTTGAAATTCTTTTCCGCTACGTTGTTGCGTTCCGGTTTGAAAAACGCGTCCGGTTTCTTTGACAACGTTACAAACAAGTTTTCCCTCGTCAATCGTCAAACTGAACGGTTTTTCCCCGTAAATATCTTTTCCCGCACGCATGGCGTCAACATTGATTTTCGTATGCCAATGATCCGGCGTCGCCTGAATCACCACATCGACGTCCTTGTTTTCCAGCAATTTCCGATAATCCTGATACACAACCGGTTGACCATGATAAGCGTTTTTCAGACGTTCAGCGTGTCGGAGATCGGCGTCGGCAACCGCAACAATATGACCAAACCGTGACGCATTTTTTGTATCGCCGCTGCCCATGCCGCCTGCGCCAATAACGCCAATGCCAATCCGTTCATTCGCCCCTTTCGCCTCTTCCGACAAAATAATCGGAGACGCAAAAAATGTTGCCGTCATTCCCGACGTCGCTTGAATAAAACGTCTTCGGGATGGTTTGATCACCAATGATTTTGTCATAAAAATTTTCCTGTTACCTTGTTAGTAATAAAAAACAAAAACGATCCTTTCTCCTGAAAGGTTCTCTCAACTTGCAATCGCGCCGGTTGGGATTACTAATCAATTGTTATACCGTTTTCACTTTAAAAACCCGCGTCTTTTCCAGACCGGAAACGCAACCAGCGATAATAGTTGATAAACGCTTTTTGCAGGAGTTTCAGTCCTGCGATTTTGGCGGATGATAAGTGATAGGCTTTCATAAGTTGACCTCGTGATCATCAGTATAAAATAGCCGTCAAATCTTGTCAATATCTATTTTTTAAGGTGACTGCGGTATATCCGATTTTTGTTCTTCAATCACAAGATCGTCAGTGTATTTTTCAAAATGCTTTCTGACAATTTGTTCTGTTTTACGTTCATTTAGTGACATAGATTCTCTGTAGTAAAAAATTTCAGAGACATTACGTCTCCCATTTCTTTTATCTAAACAATGACTAAGTACATGAGTTGAATTTTACCCTAAACTTTCGATTTGGGCGTAGATTTGTTGTTCGGTGAAGCCTTCTAGGTCAACACTTTTTGGCGTGTGTTTAATGATAATTTTGCTCCGTATAATAGAATTTTTCCGAACAAAATTTATAAAATCCATAAATAATCTAGGTCGCGCGTATAGGTATAATTGGTCAAACACAAGCGAAATTGGTAAACCATAAAATAATCAAATTTAAAAATACTGTATTCAAACTTTTTTCGTATGCTACTTTTAGGAAAGTACAGCTTCTGTTATTGCGCAATTACTCAATCTTGTTGCTGACATATTGATATACTTGTTTTGTTTATTCATCTTTACAATTAATTCATTTATGTCAATGCCATTAAAAATTTGAAACGGTTTTTGAAAAAAATTTGTTCTCATATTTTTAATATGTTTTTTGAAATAATCGTTTAATGATTTATCAGCATCTATCATAATGGAATGTCGGTTTTCTTCGATGCATACCCGCCCTGTTGTACCTGAACCCGCAAAGAAGTCAAGAACGATTGAGCCTTCATAAGACAATCCGCGAACAAAACGGCGGATAATTTCCAATGGTTTCTGTGTTGGGTGCCCTACTCTCTCAACAGAATTTCCGTTTAATCTGCCAATTTCTCAAACATTAGTTGGATTTTTTCCTTTTTCAATACTTTCGGGATTAAGACGTTTATCTTTTCTATATATTTTTTTGGTTGTTTCATCAAAAGGAACTCGCACCGCATCTAAATCAAAATAATATTTATTGGTTTTTGATAGCCAAATTGCTTCCTCGTGTCGGTTAGCAAAAAAGCGATGTGCACTCATTCCATTTTTGTAATACCAAATTACAAGATTAACAAAACGCAGCTTAGTATTATGTCTGGTGTAATGCAAAACTTCCAATAAGTCACCTTTTTTGAGGTCTTGAAATTGGAAACCTCCAAAAATTACACAGTTACCTGTATCTGTAAGAACTCGATAAATTTCATCAAGCCATGTTTTAGCCCAACTCCTATAATCTTCGTATGTGTCCCAATAATCTAAATCAAGATTATAAGGTGGGTCAATTAAAATCAACTGTACAGAATTGTCAGGCATTTTCTTCAAAAACTGTACAGCATCTTGGATATAAATGCCATGCAAACTTTTTTCAATTTGTTTGCTTTCTATACTTGCACTATGTTCTACGCCATTCTTTTTCAGTATGTTCATGGCGATATGACCGCTATTGAAATGTGATTTGTTTACCATAATTAAAATTTGCTGATAGGTAAATAATACTGTTTCGTTAAAAAATCCGTTCCATACAACTCTTTGAGTTGAGAAACTTCGTCAGATTCTAACGCTATTGCTTCGATAAATTTTTGAATACGCTCAAAAATAATATCCTCTGTTTCCCTGTCGTTCAAACGCATAACCTCTTTTGCTGGAACAAAAGTAAGAAGTTAGCGGTGGACGGCACAAACTAGACCATTGTATAAGGTGTAAGTTTGATAT
>JAIRLW010000190.1 GCA_031259095.1 Planctomycetaceae bacterium
AAGCCGAAATATCGTAATCTTATTGCTGCCGCCCTTACAGGGCTTATAGGGGTTATATTTGTTACGTAGGGCGTTGCCCTACGCTAATGCGGATTGCCCCGTTGGGGCGATTTTAATAAACATCTATTTTAAAACGAAAACCGAATTTTAAAGTGTGATGAGTATTCCCATTAATCCCGCTAGGGGTGAAAAGTGCATAACCGGCGGTGTAGCGAAGTGCAACCGCCGGACAGTTGCCCCACTATCTAAAACCCTGCAAGGGCGAGATGATAATGCCGCTCATTTCTCGCCCTTGCGGCTTGATACGTTGTTGGGACATAGCCGTAGGTTCCGCTGCGCTCCACCTACGGTTATGCACATCCCGCCCCTAGCGGGGCTAATAAAAAACAAATAATCAACAATCATCCCAATCACAAAAATCATCGTTCAGACAATAATCAAAAAATCATTCCAATCAAAAAAATCACAAAAATCATCGTTCAGACAACTGCGGCTTCACCGACTTCGCCGGTTCTTATCCGCAACACATCATCTATCGGACAAACAAAAATTTTCCCGTCACCGATTTGACCGGTTCGATTAACTTCGACGAGAGCATTGACAACCGTTTCTGTTTCGTCATCTTGGACAACCATCGAAATCATCCGTTTTGGAATATATTTCATTTTCCGGTTTTTCAGTTCGAGAATTTGCGGACGATATTCAATATTGACTTCGTCGGCAATTCCTTGCTGTTTCCCGCGTCCAAGTACCGGCAAAACCGTCATACTTGCAATTCCGGCTTTTTCCAAAATATCCTTTGTTTTCGCCATCATTTTCGGGCGAATCATTGCAATAATCTCTTTCATTGTTTCGTCTCCCGTAAAAAAAAAAAATGTTTATGTACAAAAAAGAATCTAAAAATACCATTTGCTCATTATTTTGATTTCGGTCGATTTCAATCGACTGAAATCGATTAACGTCGATTAGAACAATCTTTTTTTTGTAACATATCAGCGGAATTTTCATCATCGTATCACCATTGAGTTGAGTCCTGTCATCTTCCAGTCCCGCTAGGGACAGAAAAATGAATTATTCAAACGACATGAATACAAAAATTCCATTGATCTATTACGAATAATCTTTTTTCTAAAGTCCTTCGTTTCCGGTTCTCACGGTAACAACCCGCTCAACGGAACTGATAAAAATTTTTCCGTCACCGAAATTACCGGTGTAAGCGTTCTCGCGAATGATTTTGAGAACGTTGTCCACTTCGTTGTCTTCGACCGCAATCAACAAAATCATTTTGGGCAATTCGTCGTAGCGTACCGTTCCGACCGTAATCCCTTTCTGTTTTCCGCGTCCAAAGGCGTTAATTTTTGTTGCCGAAACAAATCCTGCTTCCGCAAGACCATCCGCAACAACATCAACATAATCAGGACGCAATACCGCTTTAATCATTTTCATTGTTTTATCCTTTCATAAATTTGCAGGAACTCCTAAAAATTCCGGCAAAAGATTATCTTGTTCGATATTATTCGACTTTGGTTGATTTTGGTCGATTTCAATCGGCTTCGATTGAATTTGATCAATTTCAACCAATCAACTGATCAATCAATCAATCAATCAATCAATCAATCACAAATTCCGTATTTGACGACCATTTTTTCCAATTCGTCCATCGTGAGCGGTTGTGGAATCACGAAGTCTTGGTTTTCGATAATTTTTCGTGCGAGTTCGCCGTATTCTTTTGCCTGATTTTCGGAGGCGTCGAATTCGACAACTGTTTTTTTGTTGAACTCTGCTTTTTGGACAACATTATCACGTGGAACAAAATGAATCATTTTTGTTCCGATAGCGGCGGTAAATTCTTCGAGAAATTCTTTTTCCTGATCAACTTTCCTGCTGTTACAGATAATTCCGCCCAAACGGACTCCGCTTTGTTTTGCGTATTTTAGGAGACCGCGACAGATATTATTTGCAGCGTAAATTGCCATCATTTCGCCGGACGCAACAATATAAACTTCTTGCGCTTTTCCGTCACGGATAGGCATGGCGAATCCGCCGCAAACCACATCGCCGAGAACATCGAAAAAAACAAAATCGAGATCATTGGTGTAAGCGCCGTTATTTTCCATGAGATCGATAGCGGTAATAACACCGCGTCCCGCACAACCGACGCCGGGTTCTGGACCGCCGGATTCGACGCAACGAATATCGTGAAAACCTGTTTTGATTACTTTATCGTTTGTAACTTTTTCTGCGCCTTCTTGGCGTAACACATCCATTAACGTTTCTTGCGGTTTTCCTCCGAGAATGAGCCGTGTAGAATCTGCTTTTGGATCGCAACCGTGAATGAATATTTTTTTCTGATAAAAATAAGCCATTGCGGCGGCGGTATTCTGTTGGGTGGTGGATTTCCCGATTCCTCCTTTGCCGTAAAATGCAACTTTTCGCATAGTTTTTTTCTCCAAGTTAAGAGTGTGAAATTTTTGTCAAGCCTGATCATCATTCATCAGACCAGATAACAAAATGAATGTTCAATTTCCATGAAATTCATTCATTTCAACAATTGCACAAACTATGCCGCCGCGAAAAAAATTATCAGAAATAACAACACGTAACAGCGGTAACTTATTATAAAACAAAAAGATAAAACATTTCCAAAAATTTTTTTCAACAATAATTTTCCTCTCAAAAATTTCTACATTCTTGTAGGTACTACATTCATTCCTACATCCATGTTGTTACTTTATTTTTGGGGAGCAGTTGGCGGGCCGCCTATCCAATGCGATATTTCCAATCATCAGGCAGGCGACGTTTCGCCAAATCTAAAAATTACATTTATTTGGTCCTTATTGTCCCATTTGTCCCTAACATTTTTTCAGTGAAGAGACATTAGAGATATTAGAGACGTTAGGGGCATTAGGGACATTAGAGATATTAGGGACATTAGAGATATTAGGGACATGATGGGACAACATTTTCCATCATCAATTGCAATTTTTGCGGTTCGAGCAATGTCTCACGCTGAAAACGGACACAATACTATATTCTACAATTTGAAAATATTTTGTTCGTATTTTTGCCGTTAAAGTCTCTTTTAAAGGTACAATTTAACCTTACTACCAATATTAACATACTTTTTGTTTTAATTTTATTATTTTTGTTAAAATTATGTATTTCTGTTTTAAGTCTAGAGAACGGTTGGTCGAAATATTAAAGGCTAGTTGTAACCAAAACAACTCTGTTACCAGAACTACCCAAAGTACCGAAGCGCCACAACGTACCAAACACAAGTTCTGACAATTTTCCACAAGGAGAAAAAACAATGAAGCATTTTTTGAAAAAATGCCTGTTGACATTCCTCGTAACCGGAATGAGCGTGAATATAGGTGTTTCGAACCTATCGGCTCAAGACGATGTTACGGCGATGTATGAACCGGCAGCACAAATTGCGGTTCCGCAGGGGTATTACGCTGCCGACGTCGCTGATTGGGAGTCGCGAATCAGTAGTCTTGAATCGCAACTGAAAAAGAAACAAGACAAACCCGACCCTCAAAAAGGATTTACCCGTGTGATTGACGGACGAGTCTATTTCGACAGTTACAATATCAATCAGAAAGGTTCCAGTACAGGAACCGGAAACTTGAGTTCACGGCAAGACTACAACGGAATCCGTGATCTTCGTATCGGTGTTAAGGGCGAAGGTTTTGGTATTCTCGACTACAAAATCGATCTCTGTTTCATCGAAGCAACAGGGAACGGCAACAACGGCGTCAATCTTAAAGACGTTTGGTTGGGAATAAAAAATGTACCGCTTCTTGAATACGTTAGGATCGGACATTACCGTATTGAAGAAGGCGTTTCAGTCCTTACCGGCGGAACCAATACGACGTTTTTGGAATTTGACGGACGTGATTTCGCAACGGGACGGCGTCTCGGTATTAGTTCACGCCACCTTTGGGCAAAAGATCAGATTCGGTTCTTTGCCGGATTTTTCTACAACAATAACATTGCCACGCCCGGGCGGTATCAACTTCGTGACAATCAAGGTTCGATTACGAATTTACGGTTGACTTTCCTGTCGAATGTTTCCCGAAAAGACGGAAAAATTGATGGTAAGCGATTCCGTTTGTTCGGCGGAAACTACAGTTATTTTGACGCAAACAAAACTGCTCCATCAACTTACGCAACCTCTTCGTTTTCCCAACGGTTTGCGACAGTTGACCAGTTAACGCTTGCCTCTTATACGATTCCGACGAATGGTTATCATAAATTCGGACTCGAATTTGCGTCACAAAACGGTCCGTTTTCCGTTCAAAGTGAAGCGTATGTCAATCAGTATAACTCCGTTACAATTAACGGCAAAACCAAAGATCGGACAATTTTTGGAAGTTATGTAACAGTTCGGTATTTCCTGACAGGCGATTACCGCAAATTCAGTGCGGACAATGCGGCGTGGGGAGGTGTTGATCTGAAACACAATCTGGATTTAAAGAAAGTGGGCGATCATAACTTTGCCGAATGGCTTGGCGGTTTGGAAATTGCCGCGAAATGGGGTTACGCCGAAACGAGTCAGTTGTTCAATCCGGACACTCCGGCATCATTTGCCGGTTCGGTCAATGATTTCACGCTTGGTTTGAACTGGTATTGGAGTCCGCAAGCCCGTTGGTTGTTCGATTACATCCATGTCGTACCAAGTCAGATACGAGCCGGACAAAGCCGTGATCATTCGGATACCGATATTTTCGCCGCTTCGTTCCGTTACAATTTTTGATCAATTCGTAATTGATTGATTCCTAATCAGCAGGCTCTAAAAAGTTAATAGAAACTTTTTACCTGTGATTACTGAAATAACTCCCGTTTAAGAATTGGTGTGATAAACTCCGTTTCAGCATCTACGACAGTGAATCCTGATACAAACGTACGTTTATCATGCCAATTCATG
>JAIRLW010000611.1 GCA_031259095.1 Planctomycetaceae bacterium
ATAAGAACCAAACAATCGTTGGCGTCTCTTGGTGGAAAATTAAAGAACGTTAATAGTACGATTGGAACATTGACCGGTGATAGACAACAAATTCAAAATTCACTTCAGGCATTATCGCAAAATAAAGCCGACTGGCGAAGAATGTTTAATCAAGCTTGGTTGCAAGCCAGTCACGGGTCAACGGTAGCATTGCAGGAAAAAAAAAATTAATCCAAACAGAAATTGATAAAATTACACAACAGGAAGTTGTGTTGAAACAAAAACTACTTGCAACCGAAACACAATTAACCGCCGCAAATGCAAGACGGGCAACATTAGCAACATCTTATTTGAATGCGGGAGGCATTGCGGCACTCAAAGCCGAACAATCCGCAATGGCAGCGACCGCAGTTGCTCGGAGAAATTATTTGAATCAGTTAGGGTTAATGAATGTAGGTTTGAATAAATCTGCTGCTGCCGTAATGGTGATGTCCAACGCAGATATAGTGGCAGGGTATAGAAAAAATTTATTGACAGGAACAACCATACGCTATTGTGTAGCGTTAAGGACTTCAACAGCAGTAACTTATGCCAGTGCAGTTGCAACGAAAGCCTTAGCTTGGTCTTATTTATCGGCGGGGGCGGCAATTAAAGCACACCCGATTATGTTCTCGGCAATGATTGTGGCGGGAATTGTAGCGGCAACAATTGCCGTTTCAAAATTTCGGGAAAAAATCGCCGAATTACATGATGAAATGAGTAAGCAGCGTGAAACCGGTGATCAATCAAGAACGGTTGACGATAAAAAAATGCAACGCTTACAACAATTGGCGTCGCAACAAAAATTGTCTAATTCTGAAATGAAAGAAGCCGAAACATTAGCCCAGCAGCTTGAAGGAAAATATGGAGATTTTGGTGTTACGATTGATAAAACAACCAACTCTATTGATCTTGCTGCCGATGCAATGAACCGATTCATGGAATCCATGAATGCTAAAGCATTACAAGAATTGGAAGCCGAATTAAAAGAAGGCGAAAAGAATTTTCAGGAATTACAAAAAGAAATGAACGGCAAATCTCCAGGTATGATGGGAGCAATATCAGGTGTTTTTGACTGGAGAAATTCACAATTAAATACAGGTTTCGGATATTCCAAAGATGGGCTTTTAGGGGATACAACCGAAAAGCAAATGCGGGAACTTGGTGAAAAGCAAACCGAACAAATGAAAAAGAATAACGAAACCCGCAAAAAAATCAATCGGCTCAAAGGCGGGGAAAATGCGACTGATGTTGCCAAAGACGAAAGTGCATTATTAGACGAAAAAATCAGTGAAGGAGCAACCGTTTCCCTTAAAGAAGCCGAAAAGAAAATCGCCGAAATGCAGCGGTCAATGGAACGTGACCGAAAAACGTCCCTTGAAAATGAGATTGCCGATCTGAAGGAACGAAATGAAGAGTACAAAAAATATCTGAAAATGTTGATAGAAGCGGAGATGGCGAAAAAACCGGAAGATATCAATTGGACAAATTACAATAATTGGAATGAACAACTTACCAATGCGGATAATTCATTGAACGCCGATATTGACCGGTTACTTGATAAGCGGTTGGAAGGGTATCAGAAAATGATTGATCAGGCGGGGATGTCCGATTTTGAAAAGGAACTTTATGAAGCACGGGCGAAAGCACGGAAAGATTATGAAGAGGGGGCGAAAATTATTGATGCTAAAATTGCCCAACTCGACCCGACAAAAGACGCCGACGAAATCGCAAAACTAAACGCACAAAAAACAACACTCGGCGAAATTGAACAAAATGAAGTACAAAAAATATACGACAAAGCCAAAGTTGATGCGGATAAATTAGCATTGTTTCCAGCGGAAAAAGAAGTATCGGACAAAATGGCGTTAAGAGATGCTGCGGTGGCAACCGGTGACTTGGACAAAATTAAAAAGGCACAAAAAGACTTGGAAAAAGCCAAAAAAGACTTGGAAATGACATCGTTCAAACAAGTACAAGCAGCATTGAAAAACGCTCAAACCGAATATCAAACGGCATTGACTGCGTTTCAGAATGCCAAAGAAGGCGACGAAAAAGCGATTGCCGGAAACAAATTAAATGAAGCGGAAAAGAAACTCGACGAGATTGAATCGCAATATAACGGCATGTCCGAAAAACAATATAACGATAAAATCAAAGACCTGACTGATAATGCACGAAAAACCTCATTCGGTGAAATGTTCAAGTCATCAGGAACATTTTCGGCGTTTGAGTTGGGTAGTTTGGATAATTCGGTTGCCAAAGAGCAACTCAATGAGTTACGAATTATCGGCAAAGAAGTAAAAGAAATTAAAAGAAAAAAAACCTCGACCATGACATTCAAATAAAAAATGTCCCCATTAATTAAAATACTCCTCACACTTTAAATTTCGGTTTTCGTTTTAAAAATATATTTACTAAAATCGCCCCAACGGGGCAATCCGCATTAGCGTAGGGCAACGCCCTACGTAACAAATATAAAACCATAAAAGAAAAAAAAGAAAGATGGATATTATTGTTGACGAAGATTATGGACGCAGCATTGAATCCGATGAGGATTCCAAATCACGTGAGAAACATTTCAAAGTTCTCGGCACGGACGATGAGGATATCGCCTATATGAGGTTGCGGTCTTTTATTTATGAGAATTATCGTACCTTTGGACGGTTGGTTGTTAATTCCATTCGTATTGAGGAACATGCGGGGGCATTGCTTTTTAACGGGACTGCCGATTACAAGCCGATATCCAAAAATAAATTACTTAAAGGAATGCCGAAATATTCCTTTTCGACAAAGGGGGGTACTGCCCATATCACACGCAGTTTGAAAACGGTTGGTGTTTACTCGGCGCGGCGGCCGGTACTGGAAGAAAATGAAGAGTTTATTGTATACCCGAACGGGTCTTATCGTATCGTTAAAAAACTTGTACCGGAAAAAGACGAGAACGGCAAACCGGTTTACTCCGAACCGCAACCGCCCAATTTCAAAAGAGGAATCGGTTACGAAGAGGGAGCATTTCAAGGTTGTGACAAAATTATTCCGGCGTGGTCAGCGAATGTTGAAGTGACCGTACCTTATGACGTTATTGATTCGCAATATTTACGCATGTTGCGGATGATGACCGGAACGGTTAACAAAACGCCGTTTGATTGTTTTTATCCTGGAGAGTGTTTGTTTATCGGGTGCGAGGGTTCATTAGAAGAAAAACAAATTGATGAAAACGAGGAAGAGGAAGAGCCTATTGATCTCAATGATCCCGAATATTTTTCAAAAATGCGTTCCCGTTCTTTGGAATGGAATCTAAGGTTTGAATTTCAGTCATCCCCCAATGTTGAAAAAATGAAAATCGGTAACATTAAAGGAATTAAAAAAGACGGTTATGATTATGCGTGGGTATTGAACCGAAAAGCAGCGGCAGACGACGACGCCGAACCCGA
>JAIRLW010000632.1 GCA_031259095.1 Planctomycetaceae bacterium
ATGTTGAGTTGCGGAATCGGAAAATCTTGGAAAAATTGCCGAGTGAAGACCAAAATGGTCTTTCGGCTGTTTGGCGTCATGTTTAGCGTAAAACCGTCCAATCGAAATAACCAAATCAGCATCAATTAAATCACGGCAAAGTGAAATCGGTTCATTTGATTTGTTGATACCGAGCAATGCGTGTTGGTCGCGGCGACCCGGACGATGAAAAAGAATCTGAATATCCGAAGGTAAACGGTTTTTCAATGATTTTGAAACCGTCAACTCTTCAGAATCCGTCAAAAGAATTTGAATATCATGAGCGTTAAAACCGTTTTCCAGTAGGACGTGAACAATTTCCGTTAGAATTTTCGGTTCTTCGGCATACTCTGCGTCGGGAACAAGAAAAACACGGTCACCCGGAAAAACCATCTGCGAAAGAGATGGAAAACCAAGCGGTTTTGCTAAAATTTCGCTAATATTCATGATTGTAGTTGATAGCAGAGGGTTAATAGTGAATAGTTCTCAAGCGTTTATTAGCTGTCCCATGAGAGTCCCTAAAGTCCCATGAGTCCCTGAACGGGGGCAAGTTTGTTCTGAACGGGGGCAAGTTTGCTCTGAACGGGGGCAAGTTTGCTCTGAACAGGGGCAAGTTCACCGCAAAAGGAGGCAATTCCGCCCCCAAAAACAATAATTCCGCTGATATATTACGAAAATTCATGTTTTTCGTGGTTAAAATTCTTTTTGCCGAGCCGATTCTTCCAATGTCCAGCCGAGTCGTCCCAAAAAACGGGCATAGAGCAAGGAAAAAAATGCCCAAACCGGAATCAATAAGGAAATTCCTATAAAGATGCGATGGATTACAAAGGAAATGACCAGTATTATTGAACAAAAGAGAGCAAAAAGCAAGAACGACATAAAGTAAAACCGCAACCAAACGCTGGTATTATCAATGAGTGAACGGCACGTTTCTTTGGCAAGGACAATAAAATAGGAACCGGATTCCATACTGGAAAGAAACAACACCGGAAAAACAAGAATACACGAACCGCCTAACAACAAAACAGACGCCATCGCCGACCGTACCGGCAATTCCGACGTCCATTCCGGCGGCATAATAACGTGAGACAATAATAAATATCCGGGCGCAGCGGCTAAAATGGTCAATAAAGCCAGCCAAACGGCAAGCGAACCGCTTTCTAATAACCGATATTCCATCCAATCCTCTTTCTCCGGTAAATCATTACCGGCAGTAGTCAAGAGAAATAAACTGAGCGCGGTATTCGCCAGCAGACTCAGCCCGAGCATCAAGATTACCACCCCAATCGGTCCACTCAACAACACAAATGGTATTGGTACTCCGAACATTGCCGGCAGTTGCGTGCCGATGAAACTGCCGACAACACAAAGCAAGGAAATGACAATAAATCGACCACACAAAAACGCATCGCTAAATGGTCTAAGAATCCGGCTCAGAAACGGATACTTCGGCAGCGGCGTCCGTTTAACCATTTTGATAATATCAGGATTATTATCCGAATCCGATTGCTTAGCGGCGCGGCGTTCACGCAATGTTTCCGCATCAATATCGGGTTCGGGGAGCGTTGAATAATCCGGCGAGTACAAAACCGGAGGAGTTGGAAATTGGGGAGTGTTCGGCTTTTTGCTCTTCGGTTCTTTAGCGCCGTAAAGTTCTTTGTCCAATGAACCTTCGACACGGCGATAATCGGTTAAGGTTCGGAAAACCGGTCGTTTTTCCTGAATTTCCGATTGATTAACCCCATAACCGCCGTCAGGTGAAATAACCGGTTGGATTCTTTCCGATTTCGGAACCGCTTTAATTTCTGTTTGCCGTCCGCAATCAGGACAAGTTTTGAAACCGCCAATCTCGTTTTCTCCCGCATACATTCGTGTTCCGCAAAGAGAACAAACAACCGGAATCAGTAAACCGGTTATCGGCGGCGGAATCGTTCCGGCAAGACCGAAAGTTGTACCGCCTTCAAAAGCGGAAGGCAACGGCGGAGGAATCGGAACAGGTTTGGGACGAGCAGGAACAATCGTTTTCGTCTCACAGTCTGGACAAGTTAATTCCGTACCAACTTGCGAGCCGGAAGCATACATCATTGTCCCGCAAAGTTTACAATAAACCCGAATGGTTTGGTATTGCGGTGCGGATATGTTCTCGTCGCGCAACGCATAGGTTTCTTTGCCGGATTGATGAGGCGTAATCTGTTGCTCGTCCCACATCAATCCGTCACGCGCCCGTTCTTCCGGTGTGCGTTTGTCCCACGTCCGGTTGTCACGCGCCCATTCATCCAATGACCGATTGACTTTCTCCTCAATCGATTCAGGAACAAGAACTTTCGTCTCACACTCAGGACAAATGATCTCTGTTCCAATTTGTTCTTTAGCAACCGCAATATTGGTCGAACAAACCGGACAAGGTAATGAAACAAATTGTTTCCGGTTTTCCATCTCCCGAACATCAACCGGAATAGTGTCGGCGGTGTACAGTTGCGATTCGTCAACAGGTTTAACCGTGCTCGCCGACGGAACCGTGAGTGTGAAATAACAGACCGGACAGTAGATTTTCCGCCCGATCATCGTTTCCGAGACGTCAACCGTATGCTGACAACGAATACAACGAAAATGAATCAATTTAGTGGATAGTGGATAGTTGATAGTGGAGAGTGGATAGTAAATAGCGGATAACTTTTCCGTCCCGCTAGGGACGACCTATTGGCAGTTGATTATGTGTCCCAATAGTCCCTAATATCCCAATTGTCCCTAAAATTGGGACATTAGGGACAAATTGGGACGATAGGACTATTACTATTATCTTTAACCTTCCCGTGCAAAAGCCGTTTGTATTCCCATACAGGGGAAAATATTGGCAGGCGGTCTTTTGCCAAAAGGTCGCATCGGCGATAGCCGCTAACGTTACCGTTTGATATTCAGTATGAGCGATGCGTTTAAGACAACCAGAATGGAACCGGCGTTGTGGACTAACGCGCCGACAATCGGTCCCATCATTCCGCTCGAAGCCAATAAAATCGCAACCGCGTTAATACTCATCGATAAACCAATATTGGTTAAAATCGTCCGTTTTGTTGTTCGCGCTAAACGTACTAAAAACGGTAAACGTGAAATGTCGTCGCCGATTAGAACAATGTCGGCGGCGTCCACGGTTAAATCGCTTCCGACTCGTCCCATTGCAATTCCGACGTCGGCGATTTTCAGAGCCGGAGCGTCGTTTAAGCCGTCGCCGACCATGCCAACCGAAGAACCGTGTGTCTGTATCTCCTCAATAACCGCAACCTTGCCGTCCGGCAACAAATTGGAATAAATATTCGTAATTCCCGACTGTTCCCCAATATTTTGGGCTGAACGGTCGTTGTCGCCGGTTAAGAGCATCACCTCAACGCCGTTATTCCGAATTTGTTCGACCGCGTTTTTCGACGTTTCACGAATGGTGTCGGCGAGAGCAAGGAAACCAATCACGGTTCCCGGACTGTTTTGATTTTGGCGGGCAACCCAAATAATTGTTTCGCCCAGTCCGAAACGTTCTTCGGCTTGTGTTTTCTGAAAGTCGGACAGTTCGAGGGCGCAGCGTTTTAGAATCCGGTTGTTGCCGACAACGACCCGTTCGCCTTCGGACACTCCCACCAACCGCACCATGATTCCTTCGCCGCGAAACATTTCAAAATCCGACGTTTGACTAAGTTCAAGATTTTTTTCCGTTGCCGCGTCAACAATACACGCCGCTAATGGATGTTCCGACAAAGTTTCCACTGAAGCCGCCAACGCCAAAATTCCGTTGGAATCATAGTTGTTATCGAAAGATTGCACGTCGGTTAGACGTGGTTGTCCATGCGTTAAGGTTCCGGTTTTGTCAAACGCTAACATGTTGATCGTTCCCAACCGCTCCAACGCCTCGCCGGAACGAATCAAAATTCCATGACGCGAGGCGTTGCCGATAGCCGCGATAATAGCGGTTGGCGTTGCCAGAACCAACGAACAAGGACAGAACACCACCAAAATTGTTACCGCACGCCGTAAAGATTCTTCGGCGTTGCCCAAAACAAGATAGGCAATCGTTCCGACCGCAATTGCCGTAATCAATGCGACCGGAACTAAAATGGTCGCCCAACGATCCGCGATACGTTCAAGTTTAGCTTTTTTCTGTTCTGCACTTTGGACAAGTTGAATCATTCGGGCAAGCGAAGAATCTTCACCAACCCGTGTTGCCCGCATCGTGAACGAGCCAAAACAATTAATAGTTCCGCCGAAAACAGTATCGCCTTCAAACCGGTCAACCGGCAAGGATTCGCCGGTAAGAAGAGATTGATCAACAGAAGTATTCCCCGCAACAATTTCACCATCAACCGGAATCGTTTCACCCGGCAAAACACGAAGTAAGTTGTCGCATTGTACTTCGCTTACCGGAATCACCGTTTCGACGTCGCTCTCGCATTTCCGTGCGGTTTGCGGAGTGAGCCGGACAAGATTTTCAATTCCGGCGCGGGCTCGCGCGATAGTCCATTCCTCAAGGCAATGCCCCAACGCCATAATAAATGCCACTTCGCCGCCGGCAAAAATATACGAATGACGTCCCGAATCCGCCGGAAAAAACATATCGGCAAGAATAGTCGCCAGAATTGCCGTCGAGATCAGCGCTTCAATCGAAATCCGGTGTTGCAGCAATGTTGCCGCCGCATTGTAAAAAATCGGCGCACCGCAGAGAATGACCGCGATCCACGCAATATCAAACGGCGCATGGAAAAAATGGAAAAAACTGACCAGAAGCGATAATCCCGAAACTGCAATAAAATAAGGTTCGCAAGTCTCATAAAAATTGCGGTAAAAACTATTTTCGTTATTTTGGGACGTTTTCGCCGGACAAACTTGGCAACAACAACAGGATACAGAATTATTCTCATTATTGTTATTGAGATTATTGTTTAAGTTTTGCATTGAATATTCGGAAAGTGGGTTAATCGTTTAGCGTTTTCAACAAAGAAATTGATCCAACATCGTTTTTGAACGGTCAACTCTTTATCATTAATAGATGAATAGATTATCTGTTGTTTCCGGTTATTTTTCAATATCAATATTTTTTCCTGA
>JAIRLW010000205.1 GCA_031259095.1 Planctomycetaceae bacterium
CTTCCGCCGTCGAAGGATTATCAAAAGGAGATCGAAGATTTACGTACAAAATTGCAGCGGCTCGGCAATGTCAATCTTGAAGCGATTGAAACGCTGGAAAACTTGGAAACTCGTTACACGACGCTTTCCAATCAGTACAATGATTTAACCGGCGCGAAAAAATCAATTGAAAAGATTATTGAGAAAATCAACACGGAAAGTCAACAGTTATTTGAAGAAACATTTAACGGAGTGAAACAACATTTTTATGAGTTATTCCAACATCTTTTTGGCGGCGGTCATGCTGATCTGGTGCTGGAAAATCCGGAAAACATTTTGGAAAGCGGAGTTGATATTATTGCGAAACCTCCTGGGAAAGAGTTGAAGAGTGTGATGTTGCTGAGCGGCGGTGAAAAGACGTTAACTTGTGTTGCGCTTTTGCTGGCGTTTTTCCGTTACAAGCCGAATCCGGTTTGTATTCTGGACGAATGTGATGCGGCTCTTGACGAAGGCAATATCGACCGATTTGTGAACGTTATTAAAAAATTCCGTACAGCCACGCAATTTTTAATGATTACTCATTCAAAAAAATCGATGGCGGCGGCGACAACCATTTACGGTGTAACAATGCAGGAGTCGGGAATTTCCAAACCGGTTTCCGTCCGTTTTGTTGACGTGGACGAAAACGGAAACCTACTCAAAGCCGCATAATTTTCGACAACATACAAGGGGCGTGATGTGCATAACCGGCGGTGGAGCGTAGCGCAACCGCCAGAACGTAGAGTAGAGACGCAATGCATTGCGTCTCTACGTTCCAGAGGCACCCTTGACGAAAACACAGTTGCTGCGGGGCTAAGAATAGGATAAATTGGGACAAATAATTCTGTAATTAAAAATGAATTTTTAGAGGTTCTCACTTAAAAATTATATTTTTAGATGCGCTGGTTGATTATTGAGAGTTGCTAGCGGAGAGTATCGCAAGCGGAATTTTATCACAAGATCAATCATTCGCTTGTCGAATGCTATTTCTTTCGATATAATATTCCATATTCGATAAAATTGTTCATGTTTGCGAATTGGCGTGATCCGCGCTTCCTAACTTTATAAATTCAAGGAAAAACAATGTCCCAAAACAAGATTCCGTTTTCTGGTTCTGATTCTTCTAATTTACACAATGCTTTTCTTACCGATTTTGATCTTTATCTTCTTGGAGAAGGTAATCATTGGAAGAGTTATGAAAAACTTGGTGCGCATTTTCGGGAAGTGGATGGAGTGTTGGGAGTCAATTTTGCGGTTTGGGCTCCCAACGCCACAGCGGTTAGTGTCATCGGCGAGTTTAATAATTGGAACGGAACAGTCCATCCAATGTTCAAACATATTCCGACAGGTTTTTGGGAAATTTTTATTCCCAATGTGAAGGAATGGTCAACTTATAAATATCTTGTTCGTAACGGCGACACGGTTTTCGAGAAATCCGATCCGGTTGGTTTTTATGCCGAAACACCGCCTTATACCGCATCAAAAGTTGTTGACCTTGACCGTTTTCAGTGGAACGACGCCGATTGGCTTGAGAAACGGAAAAACCACAATAACGATTGGCTGTACCGACCAATGTCCATTTATGAGGTGCATCTTGGTTCGTGGCGGCGACCGGGTGATAATCCAAACCGATGGCTCACTTATCGTGATATTGCCGATCAATTAGTTGATTATGTGAAAGAAATGGGATACACCCATATCGAATTACTTCCCGTTGCCGAACATCCTTTGTCGGCAAGTTGGGGCTATCAGATTGTCGGATATTTCGCCGTAACAAGCCGATACGGAAGTCCCGAAGATTTTATGTATTTTGTTGATCGTTGTCATCAGAGCGGAATCGGGGTGATTATCGATTGGGTTCCGGCGCATTTTCCGCGAGACGGTCACGGTTTGCGCCAATTCGACGGCACCGCCTTGTATGAACACGCCGATCCAAAACAAGGTGAACATCGTGATTGGGGAACGCTGATTTTCAATTACGGACGAAACGAAGTCCGAAACTTCCTTGTTGCAAACGCGATTTTTTGGCTTGATAAATATCATATTGACGGGTTGCGGGTTGACGCGGTTGCGTCGATGTTGTATCTCGACTACAGCCGGAAATCCGGAGATTGGATCCCAAACGAATTCGGCGGTCGGGAAAATCTTAAAGCAATTGATTTCATTAAAATATTAAACGAACAAATCGGTATCCAATATCCCAATGTGTTGACTATCGCTGAAGAATCCACGGCGTGGCCCGGAGTTTCCCGACCGACTTATTGCGGCGGACTCGGATTTTCGATGAAATGGAATATGGGTTGGATGAACGACACACTTCGTTATATGAGGCATGATCCGGTACACCGAAAATTTCACCACGATGAATTAACATTTAGTTTAATTTATGCGTTTCATGAAAATTTCATTTTACCGCTTTCCCATGATGAAGTGGTTCACGGTAAAGGTTCCATTCTTGATCAGGTTCCCGGCGATTTATGGCAAAAATTCGCCAACGCCAGACTTTTATACAGTTATATGTGGACGCATCCCGGTAAAAAATTAACTTTTATGGGTGATGAATTTGGTCAATGGAACGAGTGGAATTTCGATGAAAGTTTGCAGTGGCATCTGTTGCAATGGGAACCGCATCAAGGTTTGCAGCATTGTATCGCCGATCTGAACAAAATGTATGCCAACGAACCCGCATTATATGAAAATGATTTCGATGGTCGCGGATTTGAGTGGATTGATTGCCACAACTGGGAAATGAGTACATTTGCGTTTATTCGTAAAGCACGGGAGTGGCCTGATTTTCTTGTGGTGTTGTGTAATTTTACGCCGGTTCCGCGGCGAATGAAGTTAGGTGTTCCGATTAAATGTTATTATGAAGAGATTTTCAGTAGTGATTCGGAATTTTACGGAGGAAGCAACACCGGTAACGGTCCCGGCATCGAGGCAACTGGCGAATGTTCCCACGACCGCCCTGCTTCCATCGACGCCTACTTCCCACCGCTTGGCGTTTCCGTCCTAAAACCAAGATTACAATAAAAAGAAACGCCCTCTAAAAACCACTTTTACCCAAACAAAAATTTGGTCTTAAAAAGATTATTAGTTATTAGTCCCTTATGTCCCATTTGTCCCTAATGTCCCTAATTTAGTAAAGCGTTTCATGAAGGAACATTAGGGACGAGTAGGACAATAGGGACAAATAATCCTTTGATCCTCTAATTTTTTTGAGCATAACGATGAATAATCCGATACAAATTGGGAATGATCATTGCGGAAAAGGGGAAAAACTTCTTTTGATTGCCGGACCGTGCGTACTTCAAGAGGAATTTAACGGAATTATTGCGGACAGATTGGTTCGGCTTAAAAATCGGTTTCCGATCAATGTAATTTTCAAAGGTTCATTCGATAAGGCAAACCGAACAAGTATTGATGCTTATCGTGGGGTCGGTATGGAACGCGGACTGGCAATGCTTGACGAAATTAAACAGCGGACGGGTTTATCGGTAACAACAGATATTCACGAATCGTATCAGGCGGAGCTGGCGGCTCAGGTTTGCGATCTTCTCCAGATTCCGGCATTCTTGGCACGTCAAACCGATTTGTTGGTTGCGGCGGCATCCACCGGTCGGGCGGTTCACGTCAAGAAAGGGCAATTTCTTGCTCCGTCGGATATGCAAAATGTTGTCCGAAAGTTGGAATCTTCGGGTTGCCGGAATATTCTGCTTTGTGAACGCGGAACATTTTTTGGTTACGGTCGATTGGTGAATGATATGCAATCGCTTGTGATTATGCGTGATTTTGGGGTTCCGGTTTGTTTTGACGCAACGCATAGTGTTCAGGAGCCGGGCGGACTTGGTCATGCAACCGGCGGGAATTGCCGAATGATTGAACCATTGGCAAGAGCAGCGGTTGCTGTGGGAATTGACGCTTTATTTCTCGAAACTCATCCTGAACCTGATAAATCACCTAGCGATGGAGCAAACATGTTGCCGCTTGACCGGCTCGAAACTTTTATCGAACAATTATTGAAAATCCGAGCGGTATCCGGTTAAAATTTCCTGATTGTTTCGGAATTTGTGGGCTACAGGTCAATAATCCGCAGATTTCGCCGAAACATCACGTCGGCGATAGCCGACTCGCCCCTGTGTGCGGACGAAAATCGAAGAACCCAATCAACCGTTGCTTTCGGCGAAAGGTCGCCTACCTCTGATTGGTGACATCAACAATTACTCCCCAAAATTTCACTACACTCGGCAGACGTGAACGCATTGCGTTTTACTTCGTTCACGCCTGCTTGTTTTAGTTACGGCGTGAAATTGTTACCAGATTCGTTTTTGTCCTTTTTTGGTTGGAACAGTGTAGGAAATTCCAGCATCAATATATTGACCGCCGCCGGTTTGTTTGCAGTGAATCGCAATAACATTGTTACCCGCTTTGAACGCTTTCGCTGCATTATTCAACGGGAAATTCGTATAATTGTTGACATAG
>JAIRLW010000642.1 GCA_031259095.1 Planctomycetaceae bacterium
CGAATGGAACTATCCGTTGAGCATCCATTTTTTCAAATAATTTTTTCAACAATATTTTTTTTATCAATTCCTATGCGACGTTTACCAATTTACATTCTTTTGGACACCTCCGGTTCAATGCGCGGCGAACCTATTGAAGCGGTGAAAACAGGACTTCAGGCGTTGCTCTCAAGCTTGAGCCGTGATCCATACGCGTTGGAAAACGTTTATTTGAGTATTATCACATTTGATCGTGAAGCGAAAATTCTTGTTCCATTAACAGAGTTGACAGGATTTTCGTTACCTCATATTGAACCGCCTGAAACATCACCGACCAATCTTGGTGAAGCATTGGAATTGCTTATTGCACAATATAATAAAGAAGTTGTCAAAACAACATCAGATCAGAAAGGAGATTGGTTGCCATTTGCTGTGGTAATGACTGACGGTTCGCCGTCTGATACAAAATTATTCAACGAGATGACAGAGGAACTCAAAAAATATCATTTCGCGCGGATCGTAGCTTGTGCTGCCGGACCGAAGGCGAAAATTGATCCATTACGTAAAATTACTTCGGATGTCGTTTCACTTGACACAATGGATAGCAATTCGTTTGCGAAATTTTGGCAATGGGTCTCAACCGCAGTCAGTAACCAAAGCCAAACAACCGATTCAACACACGAAGAATTACCGCCGCCGCCAAGTGAAATTAACTTGGTACTTTAATATTGCGTTGAAAAATAAACAACGTTTTAGGGCAACAATATACCTCCTCATATTAAAAAAATTCAATTTTTATTTCAAGCAGAGACACAACGCATCCTTACCAAAATCGCCACAACAAGATAACAAGTATTAGAGTAAAACAACGCCCTAAAGGTATTGACTTAAACATAATTTCTTGGCTTTTTAGGTAATTACATCACGAGCCTTTCTAAAAATTTTTTAGAGGAATTTTTTATGCCTTTACGTTATATTAACCCTTACACGGATTTTGGTTTTAAGAAACTTTTTGGCGAGGAGGCTAATAAGGATTTGCTTATTGATTTCCTGAACGCAGTTTTGCCGCCAGAGCACCGTATTAAGACCTTGACTTTTAATAACCCTGAACAATTACCTGACAATATTATTGACCGTAAAGCTATCTTCGATATTTCCTGTACTGGCGAGCACAATGAATCGTTTACGGTTGAAATGCAAAAAGCCAAACAGTTGTATTTCAAGGACCGTGCTTTATTTTATTCATCGTATCCTATTCAACGTCAGGCTCAAAAAGGTGATTGGGATTTCAAACTTAATCCAGTTTTTCTCGTAGCAATTCTTGATTTTCAATATGATCAGGAAGAAGAACGTCAAAAATTATATCGTCTTGTTACTTTGCGTGATTGTGATGGTGAACTCTTTTCTGACACACTTCAAATGATTTTTTTACAAATGCCTTGTTTTCAATTGAGAGAATCTGAATTATTTACGCAGCGTGATAAGTGGTTATTTTTCCTTAAGCATCTTGAATCTTTCGAATATATTCCATCAATACTTCGAGAACCGATATTTGAAAAGGCTTTTGCCACTGCTGAATATATTAAATTCCCTCCCGCAATTCAAGAGGTCTATCAAAAGGACCTTATGGCATATCGAGATAACAGAAACGTCTTAGAAACAGCCCGTATAGAAGGCGAAATCAAAGGTTTTACTAAAGGGTTTGTTGAAGGTGAAGCCAAAGGTTTTGTTGAAGGTGAAGCCAAAGGTGAAGCTAAAGGCGAAGTTAGACGTCAAACCGCGATTGCCCGTAATTTGAAACATCTTGGTATCGATTTTGAAATGATCTCAAAAGGAACCGGTTTGTCCATCGATGAAATTGACAAACTCAACTAAAAACTATATGCATCGCACGATGAATTTTAGCGATGTAAGGGCTATTCATTGAAACATCTGTTTATAAACCCCAAATTAATATGGAAGAAATAAATCGAAACGAAAATAATCAAACCGTTTACACAAACAAGCCGACACCGAAAATCAAAAAACCGGAACCGGTACATTTAGAAACCAATAACGACTCAACCTCACCATTCAATGCGGAAGAATCGGGAATGTTGAACGATATTTCTGTACAACAACAGCCGTTGCAACCTGTGGATTCCCGCCCATTACCTAAAACGGAAACGGGATTTGCGGTTGTTTTTCAATATCGGATTCAAGATGGCGATGAACGTCCCGAAAGTTATTTTAATCAACAAATAACGAAAAAAATTGATACAACAAATATTCCTACCGGTTCTGTCGGTGTTCCTTATGAACTTGTTATAGATTTCACAACTCTTGCAAAAGACTTGAAAATAATTGATCCTAAACCCAATACTGTTTTAGGTAATAGAGGATTCGAAGTCATCGCCAAAGGAAATAAAATTACAATTAAAGGAACTCCACGAGACGATATTGACGCTACACTTAATTTTTGCTTCAAAAAAGAAAATAAAAAGATTCAAGATATGGGACACGATGAATTTCCTTATTCCCGATATCCGAAACCGTTTTTGATCCATCCGCATCCGCGTGATCTTTGGAAAAATTTACCTGTTACGGATTATGAAGGCTATCA
>JAIRLW010000646.1 GCA_031259095.1 Planctomycetaceae bacterium
GGGACGAGTGTTTTTCATCAATTTCATTTGCTACCAACGTATTATCCCTAATGGAACAAAAACACGAACATGATTCACCTTAATAACGGCTATTACGGTTAATCGAAAATTCTACTGAAATATTTTGGAAATTCAATCATTGGATTTTAGTACGATAACATCTTCCGGCGCAACAGTCAAAATCAATGTGTTTGTTTTGGTTTCGTATTTTTTACCGTCTAGCGGATTCGTCCAGCGTTTCGGTAAATCGGTATCGAAATGAAGTGTTGCGGTTTGCGGTTCAGACGAATCGTTGAATACCGTCAACATTGGAATTTCGTTACCGAATCGTTCTACGAAAACATGATCGTTTGACGAAACAACTTTCGTAATCGGTTGCCAACCGGATTCCGCAACTTCCTTACATATCGGAATATATTTTTTGAACAAAGGTCGATCACGTTCATACAATTCGGGACGAGTAAAATATTGCCCCGTTGCAGCGTCGGCACTGAAAAATCCGGGAAACATTCCAAAAGCAAGCGACCGTTTCATATATTTTTCCGTCAATTCGTAAGTCCATTTTGTGAAATCGGAGTTCATCAGAAAACAATACGGTTTTTGTCCGCAAAATGCCCGGCGATAAAATAATTCTTCTATTGACATCGGAGTCCATTTTTCGTTCAAATTCCAGTTTGTTTCTGTACCGGAAACGTCAAGATAAGGAATGAGCCAACACAACGCATCCGGTGCTCCGTTTGCCATAATATATTTACCGTGAGCATGCAGATATTCCGATAATGTACGAATATATTCATAAGCAATAAGTCCCCGAAAAATTGCCGGTTGATAATCGTTGCGGGAAAACACAAGCGGTCGGCGTGCGGCTGAAAAATGATTCCGGTCAAAGTCCAACATAATCGTTACGTAACCTTCGGCGGAATCAACATATTCACCGTCTAACACCGCTTTTTTTGCCGCTTCGTTACCGTAAAGTTCTTCGGCGGTTTTCTCATTCCATTTCAGAGCAAAACCGCCGTTGGCAATTTCCGGTAAATCGTTAAAACTCCAAACAATACCGTTACACCAGGGCGTGTTGCGAATATAATGACCGAAACGCCCGTCTGCATCACGCATTCCGCTAACAAAAAGTGCTTTCGCTGTTGTGTTACCGCTGTCGGCTAATTTTCGTGCGTATTCCAATGCCGTTTCATAAGTTCGCGGTGTTTCGTCCGGTAATGACATCCACCAGGTCATCGGCTCGGTGTAACGGAATGTCAGGATATTATGAGCATCATCCCAAGCGGTTTCGTTGTTTCCTTCTTTGACGGCAAAACCAAAATCTTCAAATTGCGGAATCTTGCTGATAGGGGCAAACGGCATCCAAAGTCCTTGATTCTTGATTCTGTTGCGAAAAAATTCGGGAAACAAGTGTTGATAAGCATCCAGTGCGCCACGAAAACCATGTTCCGGCGCAAAACCGAATTGTACAAAACGCAATGTTGTTTCCGGCGATTCCTTCGTCAACGCCAAATCAACCGCAACAAATAATTCATTGGTTGCTTCGTTATAACCTGTACGAAAAAAAGCCGGATACGCAAGATCAATACCAACCGCACAACCGATTTCTTGACCGTTTTTTTGACCAAGAACTGCACTGAACGGATGTTTCGATAACCGCCCGTTTGCGCCGAGGTGATTCATTCCAAAGTTTGAAACCGGATTGAGATATTCCTGTGTACGATATTTTGAAACCGGAATATTTTTGCGTGTCCGGCAAAATTGAATATGTTCTAAATCATGAAGTGAATGTGAAAAAATAAGCGTTAAACATTGATCTTTTTCAGTTTCGTTTGTCAAAGTGATTTGTGTTGCAATTTCATTGAATTCCGTTTTTGAACGGATTCCGAATGAATTTTTGTCCAATAATATGAAATCCGAATCATCGGCAACATTACGAATTTGAAGCGATATTGTATCGGATTGTGTTTTCGTGTTTTCCGGTTTTTGAATCGGTACACCGTCAAACAATATGGTATTATCACTGATTTTTTGAGTCGATAATTTCATGCCGCGAAACCACACTTTACCGGTTCTGTTTCGAAATAACGTGTAAAATCTCAACGATTTAACAGGTTTTTCTGGTATAAAGAATATTTGTTTCTGTTCCCAATCGTGAGTTCCGCTTGAAAAAGGAATATTTTGTCCCCATAATGGTGTTCCGTCTGTGTAGATAAGATCAAGATAAATACTGTAATCAGAACTCTGCGAACTATCAACATTTTCCGCTTTGCTCCATGCTTCGGCATAGATCGGCAATGGTTGTTCCTGATTGAGATCAATACGATACATAACACCGCGTTGGGCAGTGTTATCGTTACCATTATCACAAACGAAAACTTCATCCTGTTTTTCAAAACCCTTTTCATAAGGTTGAAACCGATCCGGTTGTAACAGATTTTCATTCATCTGCTCAAACCGAACAACTTTCTTCACAACCGTTTGCGCCGAAATGATCGGAATATTGACAAGGAGCAAAACAAAAATCAAAACATGAAAAAAATTTTTTTGAATCATAGGAAATAGATTGGTTAATGGGAATTTTTAAAATTTTATACTTAT
>JAIRLW010000103.1 GCA_031259095.1 Planctomycetaceae bacterium
TCAGGGCTTCGGTTAGTGATGGTACTTGAACCTACCCCGTTGGGGTAGGCTATAATCTTATTGCCCTTTCAGGGCGAATACTTTTTTAACCTCAAACAATAATTCCACTGATATATTACGTTTTTTTCACAGAGTATATTTAGAGGTTCCCATGAATGATTAGCGATTTTTTATTGTTAGGCAATTTTCAACATAGTTTTTTCCGGCGGGAATTGTTCGTTGACGTTGCAGCCAGACACGTCAACATCTGGAAACGCAGCAATAACATCGGTAATATCAATCATTCCAATCGGCAACCCGTCCTTGTCAACAACCGGCAATTCACTGATACGTTTTTCGCTCATAATTGTAATCGCTTCAGACATACGAGTTCCGGCAAGAACTGCGGTTGGGTTTGAGGTCATGGTCATTCTGATTGGCAAATCGATTAGATGTTCGTGTCTTTGTTCAAAGAGTTTTGCCAAATCACTGTCAGTGAAAATACCGGAAAGTTTTCCATCTTTTCCGGTAAGCAGGATGGCGCCGGAACGTCTTCCTGAAATTCGGTGACGGACAAAAACTTCCCGAATCGTTTCGTTATCGGGAGCAATTCGGCAACGTTCCAATCCTCGCAGATGTTCGTCAACCCGACTGAGTTTCCGACCAAGCGATCCGCCGGGATGAAACACCGCAAAATGATCCGCTCTGAATCTCCGGCGTTGACTGACCGTTAACGCTAACGCATCACCAAGTGCAATCATCACCGCAGTGCTGGCGCTGGGAGCCAAACCAAGTGAGTCGGCTTCTTCGATTTGCCCGATTGGAAGAACAACATGAGCATTTCGACCTAACGTACTTTGTTCAGATGCGGTAATCGCAATCGTTTCGACCCGAAACTGGCGAATCGACGGCAATATCCGAACTATTTCTTCTGTTTCACCGCTTTGAGATAGAATCAACATAACGTCTTTTTTTCCGATTTTCCCAAGATCACCGTGAACCGCTTCGGCGGGATGGAGAAAATGGGAGGGCGTACCGGTTGAGGAAAGCGTTGCGGAAATTTTCTGACCAACTAATCCCGCTTTACCGATTCCGCAAACAAGAACATTTCCTTCGCAGCAAAGAATACGGTAAACCGCTTGCAAAAAACGTTCATCGAGAGTCTCCGCCAACTCTTGAATTGAAAGCGATTCACGTTTTAAAATTTGTTTTCCCAATGAAAGAACATCGGTCATGATTACATCCTTGCTTCTGCGTCCAATATTGAACATGGAATCATAACGAATTTAGTTTTATAGAGCAAGACCAATTTGATTATTTTGATTATTTGTCCCATTAGTCCCTATCGTCCCTAATGTCCTTATAAAAAGAGACATTAGAGACATTAGGGACGATAGAGGATGATAGGGATGATAGTGATGATAGGAATGATAGGGACTAATGGGACAAATGATTTTTCATAAAATGTTGTGGTTAAAAAACGAATGCTTTTTCGCTTGCGGTAATTGCCTTGCCCCTTGAAAAAATTTAGTGAAATATTACAATAGTATTTATTATTTTTGATAGTTTCCTAGTCAGGAATGACGCAATCCACAACCCTAACTCAAGAGGCATATCATGCTCGACGCAGTTAAAACGCTAAGTCTTAACGGCATTCAAGTCCCGATTAACGATGAACGTAATTTATTGGAACTCGCCCGAAAAGTCGGGATTGATATTCCGACTTTTTGTTATCATTCCGAACTAAGTATTTACGGAGCGTGCCGTCTTTGCCTTGTTGACGTTAAAGGACTCGGAATTGTGGCATCGTGTTCCACCACTCCTCAAGAAGGAATGGTCGTGCAAACTCACACCGAAGAAATTCGGCAAATGCGAAAAGTCGCTTTGGAATTAATTTTGGCAAACCACGACCAAAATTGCACGCTTTGCCCCAAAAATACAAACTGTAAACTTCAATCATTAACACGTCAACTCGGCGTTAATACGGTTCGGTTCAAACGAACTTTCGTAGAACGTCCGGTTGATCGGTCAAGTTTGTCGCTCGTCCGTGATCCCAATAAATGCATTCTGTGCGGCGACTGTGTTAGAGCATGCAACGAAATTCAAGGAGTCGGCGCGATTGGTTTTGCCGGTCGCGGCGCAAAATCAACCGTTGTTCCGCCGTTCAACAAAGATCTCGCCGATATTGAATGCGTCAACTGTGGTCTTTGCGCCACCGTTTGTCCGGTCGGAGCCTTGACGGTACGCGATGACGTTAATATCGTTTGGAAAGCAATTAACGATCCCAAGAAAAAAGTGGTGGTTCAAATTGCGCCGGCGGTTCGCGTTGCTATCGGCGAAGCGTTTGGCGGAATGCCCGGATCCATCGAACTCGGACGAATTGTCGCCGCTCTCCGCGCTATCGGATTCGATCAGGTGTACGAAACCAGTTTTGCCGCCGATCAAACAATCTTTGAAGAAGCAACCGAATTCATTGAACGTAAAACAAAAGGCGGGAAACTTCCACAGTTTACTTCCTGCTGTCCGGCATGGGTTAAATATGCCGAACAATTTTTGCCCGATTTCCTTCCGAATCTTTCGAGTTGCCGGTCTCCACAACAAATGTTCGGTCCCACCGCGAAACTGATTTTGCCGGAATTGCTCGGCGTTGCCAAAGAAGATTTGGTGGTGGTCGCCATTATGCCGTGTACCGCCAAAAAATTTGAATGTAAACAGTCCAAGTTTATCAAAGACGGAATTCCTGACATCGATCACGTTTTGACGACTCAGGAATTGGTTCGAATGATCGAAGAAGCAGGACTTCGGTTTAACGACTTACAACCACAATCCTTAGACCCGCCGTTCAACTTCAAAACCGGCGGCGGCGTGATTTTCGGAACCACCGGCGGTGTGATGGAAGCCGCATTGCGTTTTGCGGTCGAAAAATTGAAAGGCGTTAAACTGGACACGTTTGAGTTCACCGAAGTACGCGGCGATAAAGCCATTCGTGAAGCCGAATTTAATATCGATGGAACTTCTATTCGACTTTGTGTGGTTTACGGTCTTGCCAACGCTAGAAAAGTTGCCGAGATGATTCGCCGCGGTGAAAAAAATTACGATTTTGTGGAAGTGATGGCGTGTCCGCTTGGATGTGTCGGCGGAGCAGGACAACCGGTTACCAACGACTGGGACGTTCGGCACAGCCGTTCCGAAGGTCTGTACAAAGCAGATAAAATGTTGCAACTTCATAAACCGCAAGATAATCATGTTCTGGCGGAATGTTATGATAAATATTTTGAAGGCGGAATCGGCGGACACACCGCTCACGAATTGTTACACACCACTTACCGTAATCGCCGCCGGATTTACGGTTTAACGCTTCCGGTTTTGGACGAAGCCGGTGCAACGCCGGAAGTTCAGGTATCAGTTTGTGTGGGAACGAGTTGTTTTATTCGGGGTAGTCAGACGGTCTTGAAAAAAATTGCCGATTATGTCCAAGACAGAGCGTTGGGACATCTCGTGCGGATTGAAGCAACCTTTTGTACGGAAAATTGTGACCGCGGACCAACGGTTGCGGTCGGAGAAACAATGATTTTCAAAGCAACGCCCGAAATGGCAATCGCCGAACTAAACAGTCAATTGGCAACTGTCAAAGAAGTTGTTTAATGTAGGATTTTGTCCTAGAAAAACCAATTCTGTATTAAAGGGAATTTCTAAAAACTCGTTTTTTGATCGACCCAATTCGACCGAAATCGACTAAAATCGATTTTGGTCGATTTCGGTCGAGGTTTTTAGAAGTTCCCTAAAGATTATTGTCCCTAATGTCTTGATTTTAGGGACAATTGGGACATTAGGGACTATGGGAAAGGGGAAATAATCAGAATTTTTCTCAAAAAATCAAGTGATATTTTTTGCTTGTTCTTTATTTGTATTCTAAAATGAGTTAGTAAAATTTTGTCGAATCTGCGGAAACCTCTAAAAGTTAATTTTTATTTCGACTGAAATCGAAATAAAAGGAGAACGCGATGAAAAAAAAACTCCTCATTTTTTTTGTTTCTATTGTTGTTTTTTACGGAGAAACCGTTTTTGCTCAATATCACGATGATGGATATTCGTCATTGGCGCGTTTTACGGCTGACCCGTTTTATTCAGATTTCATGTCCCGCGCGAATTTCCATGCCGGAATTCATTCCGGTTCGTGGACAATTAAGCGTGAACAGTTGCTTGATCAAGAGAGTAAGGACAAATATCGGAGTTGCCGTGATCCGTACTGTAATCGTTGTTCCAAACATTTGGCGGATTACGGACATGAATATCAATATCTTTCCGGAGTGAGTCAACGTCAACTCTGGTATCGTGGAACGTCGGGCAGTATTGCTCCGGTTCGGCAGTTCGGGTACGATACGCATGGTTTTCCGTATGCTCTTCGTGGTCAACCGTCGGCGGTGATGTCTAAAGAATATGTTCGGGTTTTGAATCACGCGATTTGGGAACAGGTTCAGGCGCGAAATGCGGTAACAGCGGAGGAATCGGCGGAAGATCGGGTTGGACTTCTTGCAGAACTGCGCGACGCCGCGCTTGCCCAACTTCAAAAAAGCCGCGACACATGGGAATTACTCAAAAAATCCGGTCATTGTATTCATTTTGGAACGACAGATTCTCCTTGTTCACGGGTCATCAAACAAATGCCGGTTGATCATTCTGTGGAACATGTTGACCGTATTAAAAACATCGATCCTCTTGAAAATTTTATTGACAAGGCGATTCCTGAAACGGTGATAAAAACAGACGATACACGTTATTCTCCGCGTTTTTTTGGACTTTGTGAATATTGTTCGGTGCGGGCGCAATTTCTTTTTGATCAGAATTATGTTGTGGAGGTTGAGCGGGAGTTGACTCGTGCAGCGCTTCTTTTGGAGACAAAAAAAATGATTGCGGATGAAGCGGTTCGTCGTGCGTTATTGAGCAAACCGGATGCAGACAAGGCGACACGGTTCAAACGAATTCAGATGAAACCGCCGAAATATCAGGAAGTTCTTGCCGCCAAAGAATCCGCACAAAACAAAAAAACGGATGCAAAAAATGAGGATTCCGCGCCAGATTCCGAACCATAATGCCGTCATTCTATGGTAACTTCTAAAAACTTCGACTGAAATCGACCAAAATCAATTTTGGTCGATTTTGGTCGATCAAAAAACGAGTTTTTAGAAGTTCCCTCAACTTAATACATGTGGGTAAAAATTCCGCTTGCGCTTCTATTCACTATCCACAACTCAAAATTGCTCTTGCATTGGAAAAAAGAAATCAGTATCTTTCGCTATTCCTCTATGAATCCTCTATGAATCCTCCGTTCAGTAAACACGTGAAAACATGAGAAATACGAAAGATTATTTCAAGAAGTCCGTATGGTTGGGAATGTTGTTTGTTGCCGTTTTGGTCGGTAATATCCTCTTTGCGCAAACCAACAACCAAAGGGAAACTCCGACAGTGGAACCGTTTGTGGAAGAAGTTTTTGGTACTGCCGCTGACTCTGCTTTGGACTCTCAAACAAAACAGCAGGGAGCGCGACAACTGGAAACGCAACAAACGGAATGGCAACGCCGGCAGCAACTCGCAGAGGCAACAGCAAACGCAATCGAAAATGATCAACAAAGAAGCCGTGAGTATTGGAAAAACTATGATCGTCAGATAAACCGGCAACTTTCCGCCTCTGATAAAAATTCGTCTCACCCTGGTTTTTCCAGCACAACGAAAGTTCAATATATTGATCCCAGTCCTAATTTTGTCGGCGCAGTAACCGGTCAAGGTGATCCGAATTCCGTATTGGATGTTAAGATTATCGGTAACGCTCAAATCGGTGCAAAAGAACTTATCAAAATTATCAAAACACGTCCGGGTCGTCCTTACAACCAAGCGGTTCTTGAAGAAGATAAACGCGCCTTAATGCAAAAAGGTTGGTTCGTCGATGTTAAACCAAAAGTCGAAAAAACGCCGTCCGGTTTTATTGTTACTTTTCAATTTATTGAACGTCCGATCATTCATTATATTATGATGATCGGCAATAACGCCCATACGCGGAAAATTCTCATCGAAGAATCAAACCTCAAACCCGGCGACGCGCTTGACCCAATCGCCATCTATCAGGCAAAAGAACGTCTGGAACAGTTTTACCGTGACAGCGGTTATTATCGTGTTCACATCGAAGTGTTACACGGCGATCAATTCGGAGATCGCGGCGTTGTGTTCCTGATTAGCGAAGGTCCCAAACAACGGATTCTCGATACCGAATTCGAAGGGAACCGCATCGCCACTTCCGCACGGCTCAAAACATTGATTCAGTCCAAACCGGGTTGGTTTTTCTGGGTTAACAGCGAATTTACACGACCGAAACTAGACGAAGATGTTGAAACATTAACTGCTTATTACCGAAAACTTGGATTTTTTTACGCGAAAGTTGACCGTAAATTTGTCGAAACCAGCGGTTACACCGGTTGGGGAAAAGATCGATGTTGGGTTAAAGTTAAGTTTATTATTGAGGAAGGTCCGCGATGCCGTGTCCGTGAAATCCGTTTTGCCGGCAATCACGTTTTCTCGAAGGACGAATTGCTCAAAACAATGAAACTGCCCGGCGAAAAATATTTCAATCAGGATATGCTCGAAGCCGACATGAAACGGTTGAAAGATAAATACGGCGATCAAGGTTACGTTTTCACCGCCGCCGAACCCGATCCGCGAATCGATGAAGATTTTGTCGATGTTGTTATCAATATCAAAGAAGGACCTCGCGGATATTTAAGAACACTGCATATTGAAATTGTCGGCAACGAAGGAGCTGATCCCTACACAAAATGGCATCCGATTCTCAACCGGAGTTCACTACGCCCCGGCGATATTTTGCGGACAAGTGAAATCAATAACAGCCGACGGCGTCTCATGGCGTCGCAATTGTTTAACGCCAATCCGACTCAAGGAGCGATTCCTGAATTTCTGTTTGATTTTCCCGAAGAAGCGCTCGAAGACGCGGAAAATGAAGAACGTGAAGCGGCAAAACTGGCAGAAACAAACACCCGGATTCGTGGTCAAAATCCTAATCGTTCCATCTTTTGGAACAAAAAAATTCCCTACCGCGACAACGAATCACGGGAAGATATTTTGAACAATGGCGTCGAAAATGATGTCGAAAATGATGTCGAAAATGAAATGGAACGGTTTTCTGATTTTTTCCGAATTAAGTTTGATCCGAAACGTTCCGGTTCTTCGAGTTCCTCTTCCGGCGATTCATCGGGAATGTATTCGGTTCGCAAAGAAGTTTATCGCGGTCAAACGTTCACGCAGCCGCGAACCGTAACGCCGGCAACTATTTACGTTCCGCCGACAATTCCAACCAATAATTTTAATAATTCAAATCAATTAAGCAGTTTAAATTATTCGGGCAATTCCAATACGAATTATGCGAACAATTCAGCGATTTCTGTTGTTTCGCCGATGAGTTTTAGCGGCAGTATTGCGCCGGCGGCAACACCGCTTGGTCAACAGAACACGGTGAGTTCTACCGGACCGTATGGAACGACTTATTATTCTGCGTCTTACGCTCAACCGTCTCCGGCTGCTCTTGAATTGCCGCAGGCAATGACTGCTTTGGGGCAACCGACCAATATTACTCCGCCGGAATATCAACAGACTTCGTATCTTTCGCCGCCGTTAAACAACACCAATGTCGGTAACGGCGTTTTGTACAATCAGGGAATGATTTTTACGCAACACAAAATTAATCAATCTGTTAATCAACCGGTTAATCAGGTAATTTTAGGCAATCCGTATGCATCATTGGGCGAAAATACCAATATCCGAATTGATCCGAATGCACCATCGGGAGTTTCCAATAAGATTTATCCTGTGGACGGACGTTGGGTTGTTCAGGAAACGCGAACCGGTCAATTGATGATGAGTGTTGCGGTGAGTTCTGACGCCGGACTGATGGGACGTTTCATTATCGAAGAGCAAAACTTTGATATTTTGAATTTTCCCAAAGGTTGGCGTTTGAGTGATTGGAAAAACGCTTTTCGCGGTAAAGGACAACGGTTTCGGATTGAGGCGGTTCCCGGTACGGAGGTTCAGCGTTACAGCGCCAGTTGGGAAACGCCGTATTTGTTTGATCTTGATTATTCTTTTGGCGTCAGCGGTTTTTATTACGAACGATATTACGATGAATGGTATGAAGACCGTATCGGCGGTTCTATCTCGTTCGGTAAACTTTGGACGCCCGATTTTTCAACACGTCTTATTCTCGGCGGTCAACAGGTTAATATTTATCGTCCCATTTATCCTTATTCGCAGGATTTGATTGACGCACTTGGTCATCATCCCATGTACACGATTGGTTTGGAAGCATCGTACAATACACGCGACAGCGAATATATGCCGACCGAAGGACATTTAATAACTTTCGGTGTTGAACAAGTTTTGGGCGATTACCGATTTATTCGCGGCAATATTGATTTCCGAAAATACTTTATGCTGCATGAACGACCAGATCGGAGCGGACGTTGGGTTCTTGGTCTTCGGAGCAGTCTCGGAGTGAGCGAAAAGAATACGCCGATTTATGAACGTTATTTCGGCGGCGGGTTTACCAGTTTGCGCGGATTCGAATATCGCGGTGTTACACCGCGCGACGCCAACGATGCTATTCTCGGCGGTTGTATGGAATTTTATAATTCAGCGGAACTCGTCTTTCCGATTACCGCCGACGATATGATTCGCGGTTCATTCTTTATCGATACG